>CAYYQJ010000141.1:0-6989 GCA_964473775.1 uncultured Bacteroidales bacterium
TTTCCCCAAAAACAAACCTTAGTAGAAAGAAAGGTATTAACCACCTAGCGCTAACCTTATTACCTTATTTTAACTGATAATAAGGTAATAAGGTTGATACCCTATACCCTATCTATTCTACTAAGGTTGAAGGCATAAATCATTAAGTTTCGGAGATATTTCGAAATGGCAGAATCTAACGTACGGGTGTACTTACGACTATGTCCTTATTTAAGCAACTTGCATTCGGCATAATCTTATCACTGATTGAACGATATATTCAATAATTCCTCCAGGACTAATATATGGTCCTTCAATTAATCTATCATCCCAATTGTGGTCAAGATAATAATTGATTATCCGTTGTTTTAATGTGTTTTTGTAAGATTCTAAAAATAGGCGATTGTCAATATTATTAACAATAAGCGTTACAACTCTTTCGTCCTTCATTACCTCTTCTATCACTTCATTTATTAGTAATGCTTCTTTATCAGAAATTTGAAAAACTGTTCGCAAACTTGTCATTACTTCAGGAATACTTGTTCTGGGTGGTTCTGATCTACCTCCACCTGCTCCACTTCTCGGAGGCGGGGGTGGTTCGTTTACAGTAGGATTATTTATTATCCCTTGGTAACGAACTGTGCTTTTTTCAACCAATAAATTTTTCAAATGGTCTTTAAGTGAAGACACTGAACCTTTCTTAATTAACTTGTCAGCTATAACTTCTGCAAATAAAGCAAAGCGAATAATCTTAGGTGGTAACTGGAAAAACAATGTTGTAAAGTAAAAATTACTCACAAATCGGTTTAAGAAGTTTACAATATCCTTTTGCGCTTCTTTCTCCTTAACTAATTTCCTGAATTTATTTCGATAGTCATTTGAAAGTGACATCAGTTCTGCATCCTTTGCCTGGTCTGTCGTAGCTTCCTTTATTAAATCAGTGTAACGAATTATTTCGTCTTCATCAAAAATTTTGAAGTTTAAAAATTCATTATATAGGACTTCCAATTCTTGCGGATTGGGTTCTTGTGGTTGAAAACGGATTCCTGTTCTGTATTTTCTGAAAGCATCAAATATATTTTGTACTGAATTGGTAAAATCAATTACCATTGTGGTGTCTTTGCCATAACATTTTCTGTTTAGTCTTGAAATAGTCTGAACAGCATTGACTCCTTTTACTGTTTTGTCTAAAAACATTGAAATCAACTTTGGTTGATTAAATCCTGTTTGAAATTTATTAGCAACGACTATTATTCTGTAATCATCATTTTCATCAAAAACATCTTCAATCTTTTTCCCTCCATGAGTGGTATTAAGCTCATTAAGTATTTCTTCTTTTATTTCATTTCCATTTTCGTCAGTAAAGTCTGAAAATGCAAAAAGGATTTTATAAGGCAGGCTTCTCTTCTCAATTTTTTCCTTCAATGACTCATAGTAAAGTAATCCGGCGGCTCTTGATGATGCTACTACCATTGCTTTGCCAGTACCATTCAAGGTATCTTTTATTTTGTCCTCAAAATATTTCAGAATAACTTCACTTTTATATTGTATTAATTCAGGGTCACGAAATGCCACATCTCGCAAAGCTTTATGAACTACACCAGCTGGATATAATTCATCATCAGGAATAAGGATTTTACTTTTAAGATGATATAAGGTTTGGTAACTAATGATATTGTTTGCGACATCTAAAATATAGTCTTCTTTTATTGCTTCGTCTTCAGTGTATTCATCAAAGGGCTACCCAAAATAATCTACTGTTGTTTGTGTTGGTGTTGCAGTAAATGCAATTAAAACCTGATTTGAAATATTTATTTTTTTTGCTACATTAATGATTTCATCTTCATCAGTTAGCAATTCTTCATCGTCTGGTTGTTCTGGATTTGTAAAAATTGCTTTAACATTACTTGCCAATTTACCGTCCTGACTACGATGTGCTTCGTCAATAATAAAGGCAATTCGTAATTGCTTTAAGCCTTCATCTTCTTTTATTATTTCTTGAATGTAGCTAAACTTTTGAATTGTAGAAACAACTATGCTTTTACGCTGAATGATTAATTTTTTTAGTTTATCGCTGTCTTTAGCTAAACCAATTTTTGTATTTAGGTGTACAAAATGAGCCAATTCATCTTTTATATTTTTATCCAAACTTCTGCGGTCTGTAAGTACAATAACCATATCAAATATTTTCTGATTGGTGGCTGAATACAAACTGTCTAATCTGTCAGTGAGCCAACTAATAGTTAATGTTTTTCCCGAACCTGCTGAATGGTTAATTAGATATTTATTTCCTAAAGATTTTTCAATTTCAAAATATTCGCCTACATTTTTTGCCAATTTATGATTACATCTTAATTGGTGATATCTCGGAAATATTGTTCTTTCGGGTTCTACCAATAAAATTCCTTCATCGGTTATTTTTTGGTTGGCACGAATGTAAAGTAAAAAGAAACTGATGTATTCCAATACCCAATCTTTGCACAATACATCTTTATATAAAAACTCAATCGGATATTCGCCCTGATTTTCTTCTTTATTAGTAAGTCCCTGGTTAAATGGAATGAAGTTCTGTTCCGAAAAAGGATTGGTTGCAATCTTTACCTCGCTTGTATCGGCTGCAATATGTAGAAAAGCTAAAGAAAATATTTTGCTTTCTTGCGGACGAATATTGTATTGCTCTACTGCATCATAAACATTTTGCCCTTCATCTTCGTGTTTTAGTTCAATTGTAATAATTGGCAGTCCGTTCAAAAACAAAACTATATCAATACTTTTTTGATTATCATTACTAAAATGATACTGCTGCTTAATAGAAAAAATATTCTTTGCGTAATTATCAAACGACATTTGACTGTTACTGCTTCTTGGCTTAGGATAATACAAATCAAATGAAATGCCTCTAACAGGCAAACTATTTCGGATAATTACCCAAAGTGGTTTGCGTTGCAATTCTGTTTTAAGTGCTTCCAGAATTTCTCGGTCAGCATCAGCGCCATAGTTCTCTAACAGTTTTTCGTATTTGAGTAATTGGGTGTCTTTGATAAAGCTAAGCAAATGAGTAGAAATAAAATGAAAATCCATATCGGTGCATTCGGCAGCCGATAGGGTAGTGTAATTGTGCTTATTAATAAGATAAGCAGCAATATGATTTTCAAATATTTTCTCTTTATCGCTTTTCATTATGCTGTTTGCATTTGCTGCTTTTCTTTGGTTAATCCATAGACTTGTTTTTTACCTGTAACAGTTTCATTAATCAAAGCAGACTTATACTTTTTAAGAATATTTACCTCAGAATCGCTTTCATTATCATCAAACTTAATTTTTCCAACTTTAAGATTTATAATTAAATCAATGTCAGCACATACTTTATCTAAATAATCAGCAATTGCAGATTGTTCAGCTTTGGGTGGAACAAGAATTTTAAAGTGTCTGAATACTTTCATATTTATAGATGGAACAGTCCCAGGTTTCTCAAATTCGGCAAAATCGATGTCTTTAAATAACCAGTTGAAATATCTAACATCACATTCCCAATCATTCCTTATTATTAGAGCCATTAAGTTATTATCAATTAGGCAATCAATAGTGTTCATTTTCCTATGATTCTTCTTCATAGCTTCCCCAATTTTAGCAGTAAGTATGCTGTTTTTAGGTATTATTTTCCATCCCATTTCCTTAACAAGTGGCTGGTTAACATAATTAATACCTTTAGTTACTATTTCTCCGTTGTGATTAATATCGCTTGCCTTTAAAAAGGGAAAATCACCCTCTTCATTTCCCTGAAGTTCCAAAGGAAATCCGTTGCCACCTTCGTCATTAAAGATATCTTTTATTCTCTTGACTTTCCAATGAGTTGGTTTTAAGTCAACCCATTCAATTCCTGATTCCTCGTATTGGTATTTTGTCATCATCTGTATTGAGTAAGGATTTTTTCTGTGTTTTTCTCAAGCTCCAAGTAATTGTTAAGTATTACCATACTTTCTAGGTGCACCTTTTTATTGAAAAAATATTTTATAAGCTGAATTTCATAACCAAGAATTTCTTTATCCCCATTCATAACAGCATTTTCCCACTTCACTATTGGTTTATTTATTTCCTTACTTATAAAACTTGGTATATCATTTCCGAACGGCACATACTCAGCATCTTCAATGTAATTCCTATGATAGTATGTTGCCATTAATTCACAATTTTTTAGCCAAAAAGTAAACTCTCTGGCTGCTAGGTCCTTCAAGTCATTATTATTTTTTGAAAGTTCCTTTTTTATAAGCGTTTCAAAAGCACTTTTGCCATCATATTTAAATTTAATTTGGTGCTCTTTGCCTTTATGTTCTTTTACCGTTACGGTCATTTCAAAATCACCATACAGATCAAATTTCTTTTTTACGTTGTTGTTGTTCAGTTGTACGGTAAACGGTTCATCAATCCACATTGGCTTTTCGTTTTCATCTGTTTGCCAAAACAGCACTTTAACTTTATGGTAACTAAATTCTTCTTTGCTGAATACTTTGCAAAATTCATTGGGCTTCCAATTATCATATTGTTCCAAAATCCACTTACGGTGTGTTTCAGTTATGCGGTTACGCTTGTTGCCAAAACTTTTGGGTTCTTTCTCAAATTGCTGTCTTGCATTGATGATAAACACTTTACCTTGTTTGTGCTTTTCCTTTTTGTTGTTTAGTAACCAGATGTAAGTGTATATGCCCGTTTGATAAAACATTTGGTCGGGAAGCATCACAATACAGTCTAGCAAATCATTTTCAAGAATGTGTCTTCGGATTTCACTTTCGCTTCCTCCACAATCCCCATTGCTTAAAGGTGAACCGTTAAATAGAATAGATATTTTACTGCCACAGTCTTTGGCAGGCTTCATTTTTTCAATCATTGTAAGCAGAAACAATAAAGCACCGTCATTGCTTGGTGGTGTTCCTATTTTGTATCTTGTAGTAAGAAATTTATTTACATCTGTGGAGTATTCACTCCAGTCCACACCAAAAGGGGGATTGGAAATCATATAGTCAAATTGCCTTCCAAAATGTTTGTCGCCAGGTTCTTTGCTACTTTCAATATCAGGAATCAATGAATTGCCTTTGGTGATATTGTCTTTGTTGCCTCCATCAAGGTCGCCACGTAAAAGTAAATCTGTTTTACAAACAGCAAAGTTCTGTCCTAAATATTCTTGTCCGAATAATTGTACTAGTGTGATGATTACTCTATAAGTATACTTTATATTTGCACTGAAATGCTTATAAAACAACTACATAATCAGATTAATTTGGCAACCGAATTTACAAATCATCACACTAGTGTTTGTACATTCTGTTGTTCTTCTTCGATTTTTGCCTTATCCATCAAATGCTCTTTGGCAGTACTCAACATTCCACCGGTTCCGCAAGCAGGGTCATATATACTTATAGCTTGCTTTGCTGTTTTTGGATTAAAGTTAATTTCCATTAGTTCAACCATTATGCGGATGATTTCACGTGGTGTAAAGTGTTCGCCTGTGTCCTTTGCATCATCTTGTGTAAAGCGTTGAAGTAATTCTTCATAAACGTAGCCCATTTCAATATTACTCAATCGTTGAGTGCTGAAATCTTCATTAGCCACTAATTCAATAATGCTACCAAGACGGTTAGCCTTCACCATTTTACTAATGGTTTCACGATAATTAAACTCGTCAATTATTTCGTTTATAATTTCCGAAAATCCAGTAAGGTATTGGCGAAAATGCGTTTCAATCTGTGTAGCATCGTCTTTCAGTATTTTGGTCAGTGTCCAGTCGCTCTTATTGTAATAAGATACGGTTAGTATTTCACGTTGCTTAACTTTCTTTTCCAATTCTTCATCTGTAATCTCTGGATTGTTTTTTTTCAGTTCTATAGCAATTTCATTCCTTTTTTGAATAAGCATACATTCAATCCTGCGAATCATTATCATAGGCAATATTACCGCCTGATATTCATAAGCCTTAAATTTTCCGCGCAGTTTCTTAGCACCTTTCCAAAGTTCAGCAGCAAGATTGTTAAGTTTTTCTTTATTAAGCATTTCTTTTTCTATAAAGTTGCAAATGTACAGATTAATTTTCAAATAGGCTTTGAGTGTATCGGCAAAATTGCATGTTTCCTATAAGCTCAATTGGGCTGTGCATAGGATGGGATAAAGTTCCTATTTTGTCTGTCTATAATAAGATGTATGACTTTTTACCGATAGCAAGTTTAAATTTCTGTATTTAGCTAAGTACTTAAAGGATATTATTTATTTCATCTCTTACCAAAAAATAAAACCTTTGAATCATAAATAATAAGGACACAATAAATTGACCTAATAAAAATAAAGCAATAGCTGTAAATATTTTTTCAACACAAGGGTAATTTGCTGATTTTAAGATGGAATTCAAAATCATAATAAGAAAAATGATAATACCCAGCACGATAATGTAAAGTATGATATTTGCTATTTGCTTCATACTTGTTTTGTATCTCTGAAAATTTGCATTATCCCTATTCACGTTCTCTTTTTCTGCTCTTACCTTTGCACCAATACTAAGTAATAATGAAAAAAATAATCCGGTAAAAATTGCAATACCTGTTCCAATATAACTTTGCATTGAAGATAAAGTAATGTTTCTCCAAAAAGCAATTGAAGAAGCACCTAAAGGTAGAATGTAATAAGTCAAAACATAAATAATCTTTTTCCAAACTGATTTAATAATTTCATCATCACTGTCTGTTAATATGCTATTTACTGCATTTTTTCTAATATCACAGATTACTTTAAGGTCTAACATTTCAAAATAATTTAGAGTTTTGCTTCTTTTTTTATTTGTTTAATTTCCTCATCAACAAAATTTTGCATTTGGCTAAAGATGGGATAGTTATTTTCATCAATTGCAAATTTTGGAATGATAATATTTGGTACAAAGTTAATAGTTTCGTCAGTTCCATCTAGGGCAAATGATCATTCTTATTTGACACTATCTATTTGTCACTTATAACTTACTATTATATTGT
>CAYYQJ010000142.1:0-6978 GCA_964473775.1 uncultured Bacteroidales bacterium
GATAGCTTCAGGTGACTGGAGTTCAGACGTGTGCTCTTCCGATCTCTGATACTATCTTTCCGTTTTTAACATCCACCTGAATGTGAATACTGGCAATAACTTCCTCAATAATCTGATGCAAATTTATCAATTCTTTGTGAAGTTTCAGTTGCCCTTTATCAATAACGGCTGTTTGCAGTATCTTTTCTGCCATGGTCCCCAATCGTTTATTTTCCTCCGTGATAACACTAACGTAATTATCATGAATTTTGTCTGATTTCTCAATATCTTTATCACTCAGCATCTCGCAGGCAAGCGAAATCGTGGATATAGGCGTTTTAAACTCATGAGTCATATTATTGATAAAATCGTTTTTCATTTCCGAAAGCTTCTTTTGCTTAAAAATGGTAACAATAGTATAAACAAATGATAATGAAATCACAATAATCAGAACTACAGAAATCACTATCATTTTCCACATCTGAAAAAACAAATAGGTTTTTTTATCAGGGAAATAAATCATCAGATATTCAGGAGTCATAAAAAGATCACGAGGAAACATATTATAAGCGTAGCCTTCCTCAAGCAGACTCTTATGATAATGCCCCGTTTTTTCAATTACCATAATATTCCTGAGCGGGCTATACACACCAAATTCGTACTCGGTAAAAATCCCCCCTTTTCTCAATTCAAGCCTGATTAGCGAATCAAGAAGAATAAAATTCAAACGATTTTCAATGGCATCATAGTATTTGAACTTAAAAAGATCGTCAAACACATCATTTACAAGTGATGTTTTATCGAGATACTGATTGATATTATTTTCAACACCATGATAATCTTTTGAAAGCATGCTATCCACACCATACGAAAGCGAAGGAATCTCGGACAATACTGAAGATTTGGGATCAAGGGAAGGCAATCGTTTCTGAATGGTAACCACTGTGGTATCAAAGGTTCTGACTACTTCTCCGGTATGCTCCTGCAGCACCGTTACATTGATTTTATCGCTGGTAACGTTAAAAATATTTTTCGCAATCTTCGACGAATCTCTTTTATAATTGTCGGCCCTGTTTGCATCAATCTCTTTTGCAAAAAGATTGTTTATGGAATCAATTTTATTCAGAATCTTTTTTCCCTGAGCAGATTTATGCATTTTCGAACGAATCCTGTCAGCTACTTCAAGCTTCTCAAGTTTGTAAATGACGTTTGTCATGGCTTTTTCTACACCACTCGAAAAGCTGGCTTCGCGAAGTGTAATGGCATTCTGCATCCAATAGTATTGAATTCCGAACAAAATCAGTACGGCACCAAACATCAAAACAATTACCAGATATACAGCCTTTTTATTCATTTTATTTTTAACAATAACCTTTATTTTTAACAATTATTAACTTACATTAACTATCGTTAACAACCCATGAACAATATTAGAAGTAATTTTACACTCATGAAATTCATAAAATAAACTTCCTATAATTCAACTTATTCAAAGTTTTTTGGATTATTCTTATTGGTTATTAATTTTTAAAAGAGCGGTTCATCCGCTCTTTTTTTATTTTTTTATTTAATTTTACGCAAAATTACACAAAACATGTCGAAAATCCAATTCAATCCAAACAGAATTTATAATTTCACAGATTCTGACACAGTTAAATCTTTACAGCCCGAGGTAGATATCTGCTACAATCAACTTATTCAGAAAACAGGCAAAGGTAATGATTTTTTAGGTTGGCTCACACTTCCTTCCGAAACACTTCAATCAGGACTTATAAAAAACATTCAGGCCGAAGCCTTAAAACTGAAACAAAATTCTGAAATCGTGGTAGTAATAGGCATAGGTGGTTCCTATCTCGGTGCCAGAGCCATTATTGAAGCACTGAGTAATAATTTCCATAGTTTTATCAAATCCGACTTTCCTGAAATCATTTATGCAGGTCAGAATATCAGCGAAGATTATATGGTCGATTTGCTCTCTCTTTTAGATCAAAAAGAGTATAGCGTCATCGTTATTTCAAAATCAGGAACAACCACCGAGCCCGCTCTGGCTTTTCGTTTGCTTAAAAAACATCTGGAAGATAAATATGGCAAAGAAACTGCAAGAGAGCATATTGTTGCCATCACTGATAAGGCTAAAGGTGCATTAAAAAAACTGGCCGATACCGAAAAATATTCCACTTACTCAATTCCTGATGATGTAGGTGGTCGTTATTCTGTGTTAACTCCGGTGGGCTTGCTGCCCATAGCCGTTGCAGGTTTTGATGTGGAACAATTGCTTCAGGGTGCTGCCGATATGCAGGCCGAACTGTATCAATCTTCGGAGCTGGATAAAAATCCTGCCTGCCTTTATGCAGCCTGCAGAAGTTTGCTTTACCGAATGGGTAAGCCTGTAGAAATTCTGGCCAATTTTCAGCCCAATTTATTTTACATTGCAGAATGGTGGAAACAGCTTTATGGCGAAAGCGAAGGAAAAGAAAACAAAGGGATTTTTCCGGCAGCCGTAAATTTCAGCACCGATTTACACTCTATGGGTCAATACATTCAGGAAGGCTTGCGCGTTATTTTTGAAACCATGCTTTTGATTGATAAACCTTCAAAAACATTGGTAATTCCTACCGAAGAAGACAATTCGGATGGACTGAATTTTATTTCAGGCAAGCGCATTTCGGAAGTAAACAACATGGCTGCTTTGGGAACCACCATTGCTCATATTGATGGAGGTGTTCCTGTGTTGAATATAAGCATGCCTGAGGTAAATGAATACAATCTGGGGCAACTGATTTATTTCTTCGAGTTTGCTTGCGGCATCAGTGGTTATATGCTCGATGTGAATCCTTTCGACCAGCCGGGTGTGGAAGCTTATAAAAACAATATGTTTGCTTTATTGGGCAAACCGGGTTTCGACAAAAAAAGAGCCGAAATTTTTCAGAAGATTATTTAGTATTCAAAATAAAAAATAAGTCTTTTTCGAGCGCTACTTTTGGTGTTTCGGTGATTCTTCCTATTTCAACATCGCCTTTGTAAAATATAAAAGTAGGTACTTTTTCAATCAGGTATTTGCCTTTCACATCCATATCGGGCGCAGTTTTCTCACGGTCCACAGCTATGAGTTTCAAATCGTCGAAAGTGGTGCCAAGCAAATCCAGTATTTTCAGGAAACGAGGCACTTTCTCTTTGCTATCGCCACACCAGGTTCCCAACACTATCACGCATTTAATACCTTAGAGTTTATCTTTCAACAATTTCATGGTATCTGCATCAGGGGTATAGGCAGGATATTCTTCGTTATAACTGCCGGCAAATGCACATCCCATCAAACCATCGCGGGTGATGTTTCCTACCAGAATTTCCGTTTGTGATTTTTCGTCAAAAACTCTTTGATTCAATTGTTGTGCTGCTATCATGCCCAGGCTTATGCAAAACACAAATATAAGGCTTACTATTTTTTTCATGATGACAAAATTACATAAAAAAAACCTCCCACAGATGCGAGAGGTTTTTGCAAACATATAAAAACAAACAATTATAGCTCGGCCATCAACTCGTCGGTAAGTTCCAGATTGTGATAAACGCTTTGAACATCATCATCATCTTCAAAAATATCAACCAGTTTCAATACCTTTTGTGCTGCATCTTTATCCAGAGAAACAAAAGTTTTTGGCAAACGCTGTAATTCGGCGCTTTCTACCTCCAGTTTCAATTCTTCCAGTTTTTTCAGCATAGAACCAAAGCTTTCCAATTCGGTATAAACCACAATGGTATCTTCTTCATACTCTATATCACTGGCACCGGCATCTATCACTTCCAATTCAAATTCATCAATATTAATAGTGCCTTTCGGAATGCGAAATACACCGTTTCTATCAAAAATAAAACTCAACGAACCATTGGTTCCGAGGCTGCCGCCATGCTTGTTGAAATAAGAACGGATGTTGGCAACCGTGCGTTGTATGTTGTCGGTAGCGCATTCAATAAAAATGGCCACACCGTTGGCTGCATAAGCTTCGTCGGTAACTTCGCTATAGGTTGAAACATCTTTATCAGAAGCTTTGTTTACAGCACGCTGCACATTTTCTTTCGGCATGTTCGCGCCTTTGGCATTTGCGATAGCCAAACGTAATTTAGGATTGTTATCCACATCGGGGCCGCTCTCTTTTACCGCGATATTAATTTCTTTGATGATTCTTGAAAAGATCTTTGATCTCTTTGAATCAGTTGCTCCTTTTTTTCTTTTAATGGTTGACCACTTATTGTGTCCTGACATAACTCAATATTTGATTTAATTGTTTCTTTAATTGGATAGTAAAACCAATATTCGCGGCAAATATAATAATAAATTTGCCAAACGCTGTTTTACCTTTATATTTACTATTATTTATTAATCAATTTTTAAAACTGCTAAAAACGCCGATTGTGGCACTTCTATATTGCCTATCTGACGCATACGTTTTTTCCCTTTTTTCTGTTTTTCGAGCAATTTGCGCTTACGCGTGATATCTCCGCCATAACATTTTGCAGTTACATCCTTGCGCAAGGCCCTGATGGTTTCGCGGGCAATAATTTTTGCACCAATGGCTGCTTGTATGGCCACTTCATACTGCTGACGTGGGATGAGCTCTTTTAGTTTCTCGCACATTTTGCGTCCGAAATCGTAAGCATAATCGCGATGAATGAGGGTCGAAAGTGCATCGCACATCTCGGCATTCAACAAAATATCCAACCTGACCAATGTGGCCGGACGGTTGCCAATGATATGATAATCAAAAGATGCATAACCTCTTGAAATACTCTTGAGCTTATCATAAAAATCGAAAACAATGTCGCTCAGCGGCATTTCGAACACCAATTCTACCCTATCACTGGTGAGATAAACCTGGTTCTTGAGGATTCCGCGCTTCGCAATGCACAGCGTCATAATCTGACCTGTGTATTCTGATTTCGAAATGATTTGCGCATTGATATAAGGTTCTTCAATGTGCTCTATGGTGGTTATCAGTGGCAATCCGGAGGGATTATGCACATCCACTTCTTCGCCTTTGGTAGTAAAAACTTTGTATGAAACGTTGGGAACGGTGGTGATAACATCCATATCGAACTCACGATACAAACGTTCCTGCACAATTTCCATGTGAAGCAGCCCCAAAAAGCCGCAGCGAAATCCAAAACCTAAGGCAGCCGACGATTCGGGCTCGAAATGCAGACTGGCATCATTCAATTGCAGTTTTTCTAACGAACTTCTTAGTTCTTCATAATCATCAGCATCCACAGGATATAATCCGGCAAACACCATGGGTTTAATTTCCTGAAATCCGGGAATTCCTTTGCTGCAAGGTTTCTCCACATGTGTGATGGTATCGCCCACCTTCACTTCCTTAGCCGATTTGATGCCCGAAATAATATATCCTACCTCGCCGGCATACATGGTATCGCGGGCTTGTAAATCAAGTTTTAGTATGCCAATTTCGTCAGCATTATATTCATGGCCTGTATTCACAAATTTAACAAAATCGCCACGCTTCATGGTGCCATTAAATATGCGAAAGTTTGCAATAATGCCTCTGTAAGAATTAAATATCGAATCGAAAATCAATGCTTGCAGTGGAGCATAGGGATCTCCTTTGGGGCAATGAATTTTGTTGATGATTGCATCCAACACCTCGGGCATTCCCATTCCGGTTTTGGCGCTTGCCTCAATAATTTCGTCGCGTTTGCAGCCAATCAGGTCCACAATCTGGTCTTTCACATCTTCGGGCATGGCGCTGTCCATGTCCATTTTGTTTAAAACAGGGATAATTTCCAATCCATGATCCAAGGCCTGATACAACACCGATATGGTTTGTGCCTGAATGCCCTGAGTGGCATCAACAATCAGTAGCGCGCCTTCGCAGGCAGCTATAGAACGCGAAACCTCGTACGAAAAATCCACATGGCCGGGCGTATCAATCAAATTCATTTCATACACTTCATTATTGTGTTTGTATTGCATCTGAATGGCATGGCTTTTAATGGTAATACCTCTTTCGCGTTCGAGATCCATATCATCCAAAATCTGATTTTGGAAATCCCGATCGGAAATAGTGCCTGTTAATTGTAACAAACGGTCGGCAATAGTGCTCTTGCCATGATCGATATGGGCAATTATACAAAAGTTTCTGATATTCTTCATCGCTGCAAAAATAGCAAAAATTCTTGATTTAGCTACAATATTGGTATAGGATTTTTGATTTATGAGTTGGCAGTTATGAGTTGGGAGTTGGGAGTTAGGGGGTTGGAAGCCGTAGCTTGGAAGATGGAAGCGAAGTTAGCGAGGGTTGATTTGCGATTAACAATGAGTGTTTTAAATTATAAGATTTTTATTTTGAAGTTTGATTTTTGGTTCCAGAATCTTTCTATTTTAATTTTAGGTTTTTGATTTTAAGGTTGGAGGTTTTTAATATCATATTTTCCCTAAAAAAAAATTTTCACATTTTCTTGCTTTTTTGTTTTTCCTATTAAAAAAATTCGTAAATTTGTTGTCATATTTGTATAGGTAGCAGCAATTGGCTTTCAGAGTGTCAGAGTTTATTATTTATCCATTTGGATGTTCGCATCTAACTCTTTCATTTTGTTGCATTTTCTGCAATCTATATTAGTATTTATTGGTTTATAAAGTATTGCTTTGCAATCGGGGTTTTAAGTTGTTACCCGTGTTGGTTCGTTCTTTGAGTGTCATGATTTTCAAGCTAAAAAATTGTTTTTTTTTTATGAATATTGTTTTACTTGTTTTTTAGTCTTGTTTTTAATGAACCAACAGCATGTTGGAAGATATTATAAGGAAAAGTTTTCTTTGGTTTGGACTTCCTTTTTCTTATAAAAAAGCCCTGTTTATTGATTGGGGGTGTCTTCCAACATTGCAAAGCAATTTTACTTTTATAAACCGATAATTTGAAATATTCCGAAAGGCAGGAAAAAAATTTTTCGGGGTGTCCGAATACATTCGGAGGGTCGGAAAAAAATTTT
>CAYYQJ010000143.1:0-6970 GCA_964473775.1 uncultured Bacteroidales bacterium
GAGACCTACACGGCGCTGAACACTCTTTCCCTACACGACGCTCTTCCGATCTCTGAAACCAATGTGCTGGATGGCTTTGTTTTTTCTAGTGGTAAATGGGTCTATACCAAGGATATTGACGCCAGAAATCCTGTCCCTAAAAAATCAAAAAACAAAAAGAATTCGTTTCCTAAGCTATAATAATTTCTATTAGAATTTTTTTTAAGAAAAATTATTTTTGTTTCACCAAAATATACTTTCTTTGTGTCGAGTTTTAAAGCTGAAAGTTAACTAACAAAAAATAATAAACGACATGAAAAAAGTTCATAATTTTAATGCAGGACCATGTATTCTTCCTCGCATAGCCATTGAAAATACGGCTAAAGCAATTCTCGATTTTAACGGTATCGGAATGTCAATTTTAGAAATTTCGCATCGCAGTAAAGATTTTCAAGCTGTGATTGACGAAGCTTTGTTTTTATTTAAAGAACAATTAAATATTCCTGATGGATATCAGGTATTATTTCTTGGTGGTGGAGCCAGCATGCAGTTTTGCATGATTCCATACAATTTCTTAAATAAAAAAGCAGCTTATGTTGATAGCGGCGTTTGGGCAAAAAAAGCTTTAAAAGAAGCTAAACTTTTCGGTGAAGTAAATGTAATTGCTTCTTCTGCCGAAAAAAACTACAATTATTATCCTGAAATTAAAGACATCCCTACCGACGTCGATTATTTACACATTACTACTAATAATACCATTTATGGCACAGAGATTCATCATGATATAGACTCTCCGGTTCCTTTGATTGCCGATATGTCTTCAGATATTTTCAGCCGTCCGGTTGATGTTTCTAAATATGCGATGATTTATGGTGGTGCTCAGAAAAACCTCGGCCCTGCCGGTGCTACTTTTGTTATTGTGCGTGAAGACGCATTAGGAAAAGTGGAACGCGGTATTCCTTCTATGCTTGATTATAGAACCCACATTAAAGAAGGTTCTATGTACAATACGCCTCCATGCTTACCGATATATACTATAATGGAAACTTTGCGATGGATAAAGAGTCTGGGCGGAGTGGCTGAAGTTCAGAAAATGAATCAGGCAAAAGCAAAAATTCTATATGATGCTATGGATAGCAGCAAAATTTTTGCCGGCACTGTTGAAAAAGATTCACGTTCGCTAATGAATATTTGTTTTGTAATGCGCGAAGGTTATCAGGCATTGGAAGACGAATTCATGAATTTTGCTAAAGCCAATGGAATGGTTGGCATAAAAGGTCACAGAAGTGTGGGTGGTTTCCGTGCTTCAACCTACAATGCGATGCCAATTGAAAGTGTGCAGGCCTTGGTCGATTGCATGAAAGAATTTGAAAAAATAAACGCTTAACCGTTAATAAAATTGAAAGAGCTGTGCATGCATGGCTCTTTTTTTATAAATTGACAAAAAATTCTTCTTTTTTCACCTCCATTCTTAAAATTATTTTTACATTTGAACACTCATTTAAAAATCAAACTCAGATATGACTAAAGTACTTATTGCAACTGAAAAGCCGTTTGCCCCTGTAGCAGTTAACGGAATAAAAAAAATCTTTGATGAAGCAGGTTTTGAAACTGTTTTATTAGAAAAATATACCGACAAAGCCGATTTATTAAACGCTGTTGCCGATGTTGACGCGATGATTATCCGCAGCGACAAAGCATCAGCCGATGTGATTGCCTCCGGAAAAAACCTTAAAATTATTGTTCGTGCAGGTGCCGGTTACGATAACATTGATTTGGCAGCCGCCAACGAACACAAAATTGTAGCGATGAACACTCCTGGCCAAAACTCAAATGCTGTTGCCGAACTGGCATTAGGCATGATGGTTTTCATGGCAAGAGCAACTTTCAAAGGTGGTTCTGGTTCTGAATTGCATGGCAAAAAACTTGGCATACACGCTTATGGCTATGTTGGAAAATTGGTGGCAAAAATCGCTAAAGGATTTGGCATGGAAATTTACGCTTTCGATCCTTTTGTCGACAAAGCTTTGATAGAACAAGATGGTGTTAAAGCTGTTGACTCTGTTGAAGAACTTTACAGTACTTGTCAATACATTTCGCTTCACATTCCTGCTAACGACAAAACAAAAAAATCAATCAATTTCGACCTTCTATCAAAAATGCCTAAAGGTGCCACAGTTGTAAATACTGCCCGTAAGGAAGTTATTGATGAAGAATCTTTGAAAAAAATGCTGGCCGAAAGAGCCGATTTCAAATACATTTCGGATATCGCTCCTGAATGCCATGCTGAAATTGATGGCAAGTTCGAAAACCGTTATTATTCAACACCGAAAAAACAAGGTGCTGAAACTTCAGAAGCCAACATCAATGCAGGACTTGCTTCCGCAAATCAAATTGTAGGCTTTTTAAAGAATGGCATTACCACATACCAGGTAAACAAATTCTAATTTTAATAATAATCCTAATTTTTTAACGAAACTAAACCCTCCAAGACATGGAATACGAAAGACCAACTCATCTGTTTTTTAGGTTCGAAGACCTTAGAATATACAACAAAGCCATTGATTATGTTAGTTGGGTCTATAACAACTCGCAATTTTTTCCTGATAACGAAAAAAATGGCATTGCAACTAAGTTTATAAGTTCGGCACAGTTAATTGCCGTTTATATTGCCGAAGGTTCATGCAGAAATAAAGCACAATTGATCCATTATCTAAAAATGGCTAAAAGCGTTATTCGCGAATGTCTGGTTATGACCACCATTTGTCAGAAGCTCAATTTCCTTTCTGATGCTTCGGTTGAAGAATCAAGATTATTTCTGATAGAGATGACCAAGATGATTGGTGCAATGGTAGCTTCGTTGCAAAAATTCGAACGTACTTACGATAAAAAAGAGGATTATCAAAAAGAGGAAGATCCTAAAGACGAATATATGCACGAACATTTACCATTAGACCCTTTGATGGAATTGTAATTATTACGAACTACATTTACGGATTTCAATTAATCCTGACTACACTACATCCTTTATATTTCTGTTTTTATTAATTAATACTATTTTACAATGGCTATTTTAAAAACTTTTAAGGGTTTGCGCCCCCCACAAAAAATTGCGCAACAATTGGCATCGCGGCCTTATGATGTATTAAACTCACAAGAAGCACGCACCGAAGTTATTGGAAACGAATACTCACTTTTACATATTATTAAACCAGAAATTGATTTGCCTGTGGGTATAGACGAACACGACGAAGCTGTTTACAACAAAGCTAAAGAAAATCTTGATGCTTTCAGAACAAAAGGCTGGCTGGTGCCCGACGAACAGGATTGTCTTTACATTTATGCTCAAACCATGAACGGAAAAACCCAATATGGTTTGGTGGGTTGTGCAGGCGTGGACGATTACTTGAATGGCATCATCAAAAAACACGAACTTACACGCAAAGATAAGGAAGAAGACCGCATGAAACATGTGCGCATCACCAATGCAAACATGGAACCTGTATTTTTTACCTATCCTGCTGTTAAGGAAATCGATGAAATTGTAGCAGATATCGTAAAAAACAACACTCCTGATTATGATTTCACTTCCAATGATGGTTTTGGTCATCATTTTTGGGTAATAAAAAATCCGACGGCTATAAGCAATATCCTTGCTTTGTTTGCCAAAGTTCCGGCAACTTATGTTGCCGATGGACATCACCGTACTGCCGCTGCCGCTTTGGTGGGCAACGAAAAGAAAAAAAACAATCCAAATCATACGGGCAATGAAGAATATAATTTCTTTTTAGCAGTTCATTTTCCTGACAACCAGCTTACCATCATTGATTACAACCGCGTGGTAAAAGACCTCAATAGCCTCACTCCTACCCAACTTTTCGAACAACTGGAAAAAGTTTTCACTATCGAAAATAAAGGCAGCGAAATTTACAAACCTAATAAACTCCATAACTTCAGCATGTATTTGGAAGGAAACTGGTATTCGCTCACAGCAAAACCCGGTACTTTTAATGATAACGACCCTATTGGTGTTTTGGATGTAACTATTCTTTCGAAACTTGTATTGGACGAAATCTTAGGTATTAAAGATTTGCGTACCGACAAAAGGGTTGATTTTGTGGGTGGAATCCGCGGCTTAAGCGAATTGAAAAAACGTGTTGATTCGGGCGAAACGAAGGTAGCTTTTGCGCTTTTTGCCGTTTCTATGAAACAACTGATTGATATTGCTGACACCGGCAACATTATGCCTCCTAAAACCACTTGGTTCGAGCCTAAATTAAGAAGTGGGTTGGTGGTGCATTCGTTGGAATAAACCTGGCTATAACATTTGCTGCGTATCAATAATTGTATTAGCTTCGAGTCATTAACAATTATTCATCATTCATCATGCATCATTCCTTTTTCATTATTAATTAAAAAAGTAAAGCTCCTGCCCATCTTCAGAAGCTTTACTTTGTGTTGATTAGTGGATTCTAATCGTGTATGGTCCGCCCCATTCACCAGCCCATTGCTGATCGTGGGTATCGGTCCAACGAATAAATACAACAACATCAAAACCTGCTAAGTTCTCATCTAATTGAAGTTCGAATCTTGCTGTAAAATAGATAACACTGGTTGTTCCGTCGTTTGGTCCTGTACAGCTTTTTTTAACGCGGCTGTCGGTGCCTTCACCAATTTTGCGTATAGAGCTTTCAACCACTGCATAACGAATTTCAAGTCCATCAATGCCCTCTGGCAAGCTGTAACCTTTTTTTTCGGTATCGGGCTGACGGGCTCCCATTTTAATCAGGCCAAAAGGATGTGAATCAGGTATTACTACACATTTTTCAGTAATTTTTGAATCTCTGTGTGTAGGTTGCGATCTGGCGCCGGTTTTTCTGCCTAAAGTTTCGCGGTCGGCATTAATCCATATACTGGCAGGGATATCATCATAAAGTAAAGAAAGATTTTTCTTTATCAATATTGAAATATTCTCCAAATCTTTACAAATAATAGGGTTTTTGCCAGACATATTGTCGTATTGCTTCTTGATATACAAATAAGTACCTGGGGTACTAATTGTACCATATAAAGCTACAATATCAGCAAGTCTGGTATCGTCTTCGTCATCAAGCCCAAGCCTACCTGCATTTAATACGAGATAGGCTACAACAATAAGCAGGTATTTTTCGAAACCTGCTATTGTTAATCTATATAAGATTGTCATTTTTCTAAATTTTTTAATTATTAATGTATTTTCTTATTTCCCATAAGGAATGCTCAGTAATAAGAAATACATCAAACAAAACCTGTGTAATCAATAGGTTGTCCTGAATGGTTCAGGCGGATGGGTAGTGTATGATTGAAAAAATAATATCGAATGGTACTTTGACTGAGTTTTGTGATTCTCACCTCACTTTTTAACAGCCGGCGGCGGCATCTGCCGAAAGTGTTTCTGTGTATTCGCAAACAAAAACGAGCTGCGTCGCTGTTTTCATTATTGTTTACTGCCCTATGATCAGAGATTCTTTCGAACCTCTCGTAGTTTAAGGTAAATTGCCAATAGTTTTCTGGCTCCCGAAGATAGTCGGCTGGCTCCCGAAGATAGTCGGCTGGCTCCCGAAAATAGTCGGCCGGCTCCCGAAGATAGTCGGCTGGCTCCCGTCTATCGGTAATTCTTTCAAAAAAACCGGAAACTCTGTTGTGACTTGAATAGTATTTTCTGACAAATAGGCTGTTAGCAGCCAAAGCTTCGCTAAGGGAGCATAGCAGGGCTATGTAGCATAAGAAGAAAAACCTAATAAAAAAAAGCCTGTATAACCTTTGCATCATGCTAAAATTATTTTCTGACAATACTATTTTATTAAACTCAAATATCCGTTGAAGACTGCTTGAACGAAATTCTTGGTAAAAATAATAATTTTCTAAATGGCATAATTAATTTTCCATGTTAAAAAATGTTAAATCTTCATGCAGCCTTTTACACTTTGTCTTTTTATGAGTTTTTGAGTAATCGAATATTAATTGATATCACGACTCTGGAATAAGGTTCTTTTTCTCAATTAATGATAATTCAGGCTAATAAATTGTTATACTGATGTTTTACAACAACAATGCTACAGAATACCAATTTATCAGTATATTTTTTTTTACTATTTTGCGATAATTATCCTAAATAATATCTACTTTAGACGCTTCAAAAATATGCTTATGTCTGTATTATTACTAAACACTATTTTTCTTGATTCCAATACTTTAAGTTTGACGGCCTGTCATGTTTATGTACACAAAGGAAAAAGAACCTTATACTCTTTACAGGAAGAGAATCTCCCCGAAGCCGATACGGTGGTAGATTGCAAACATAATCTGGTCATGCAGTCGTTTGCCTGTGCGCATCATCATGTGTACTCAGCATTAGCCACAGGAATGCCTGCACCAAAAAAAATCCCTGCTAATTTTCAGGAAATCCTGCAGTATGTATGGTGGACACTGGATAAATGCCTTGATGCCGAAATGATTAAAGCCAGTGCGCTTGCAACAGCCATTGCCTGTGCTAAAAATGGAGTAACTTTTGTGATCGACCATCATTCCTCTCCTTCGCACATCATGGGTTCGCAAAAAATCATTGCCAAAGCCTTTAAAAAAGTGGGGGTTTCGCATCTGCTTTGCTACGAAATTACTGATAGAAACGGAACCCTGGCTTCAAAGTTCGCTCTGGAAGAAACTGAACAATACATATCGCAACATCAGGGCTTGGTGGGTTTGCATGCCTTGTTTACTGTTTCGGGCAATACATTGAAAGAAGCGGCGTATCTGGCGGCAAAATACAAGTCGGGCACACACATACATGTGGCGGAAGACCCTATAGATGAATCATTTAATCGCTGTAAATATGGCCGTTCTGTGGTCGAAAGATTGTCGGGGTATGGATTGCTTAATTCCTCTAAAACCATCCTAAGTCATTGCCTTCATATTGATGATAATGAGCGCAAACTCATAAACAATTCGCCCG
>CAYYQJ010000144.1:0-6934 GCA_964473775.1 uncultured Bacteroidales bacterium
GAGAGGCAGGAAAGCGGTAAATGAGTTGTTGTTTTAATATGAGTCGGCTCCGAAAAGCACGATAAAACAATTTGTTTTGGGCTAAAGCCCTTCTCACACCGGCATTTCATATTCCCCGACCTGAAGGTCGGGGCTATTGATATCCTGAGATATTTATATTTTGGGCTAAAGCCCGATATGTCAGGCGATTTGTTAACCCCAGCCTTAAGGCTGGGGTTATTGATAAATTCCATTTTAAGGGACTTTAGTCCAAGTTGAATGACTTTTAGAAGTGGACTTAAATGTGAAGCTTTTTAAACGCTTTCCCCAGATTATTGATGATATCGCTTGCTATGAGGGCTTCGTAGCCGGTTTGTTTGGCGGCAATATCGCCTGCCAAACCATGCAGATGTACGCCTAACACACAAGATTCGAAGGAGGAATAGCCCTGAGCCAATAGTCCGGTGATGATGCCTGTGAGCACATCGCCGCTGCCTGCCGTGGCCATGCCCGGATTGCCTGTGGAATTGAACCAGCAATCGCCCGCAGGTGTGCTGATGCAGGTGTGAGCGCCTTTGAGGACGACATATACTCCGTTTTTTCGGGAGAATGAAATTTGCATTTCCTGACGTTCGTATTCGTTGGAGCTTTTACCTACCAGCCTTTCGAATTCTTTGGGATGGGGCGTGAAAATTGAATTGGCAGGAACAAAGGCTATCCAGGTTTTGTTTTCGGCAAGAATGTTAATGGCATCGGCATCAATAACTATAGGATTGGCGGAATCCTGAATTATTCTTTTTAAGATTTTTTGATTGTCGTCGCCTTTTCCGATTCCGGAACCAATACCAATGGCATTATATTGGGAAATGTCCATGAAGCCAAGAATGATTTGAGAGGAATTATTTGTTAAACAAATAATTTCAGGAACTGAAATCTGCATGATTTCCAATCCACTTTCAGGAATATATGCCGTAACCAATCCTGCACCGGAACGAATGCAACTACGGGAAGACAAAACCGCTGCGCCCATCATTCCTTTGCTTCCACAAAAGAGAAAGGCATGTCCGTAAGTGCCTTTATGAGAGAAGTTGTTTCGGGTTTTTAACATGCCATGACAATCGTCGGTTTCTATATAATAGTTGCGAACCTTTGCATCATGTATGAAATCTTTATGCAAACCTATGGGCACAATCTGCCATTTGCCCACAAACTTTTCGGAAGAGGCAAACATAAATGACAGCTTGGGAAATTGAAAGGTGAGGGTGAGGTTTGCCTGAATGATTTTGCCGAAGTTGCCCAAATTGTCTTCGCCAAACAATCCTGAAGGGATGTCGATAGCTACCACATGGGCAAAGCTTTTGTTGATATGTTTGATGACCTCGGCAGCTATGCCTTCGACCACAGGTTTTGAAAGACCTGAACCAAATATGGCATCGATAACGACATCGTTTTCTGAAATTTCGGGGATATCGTCCACCGAATTGATGTCGGATAAAGCGACTTTTTTGTATTTGGAGAGGCGGGTATAGTTTTCGGTAAAATCAGCGGAAGCTTTATCGCTGAACCTAACTATAAAAGTTTCGACATGGATGTTTTTGTCGGCCATCATGCGGGCAATCACAAGTCCGTCGCCTCCGTTGTTGCCTGTTCCGCAAAATATTTTATAGTTTTTCTGCCGGCCATAATTCAACTGGATCCATTGAAAGCATTTGGACGCGGCTCTTTCCATGAGGTCGATGGAGGCTATGGGCTCGTGGGCAATGGTGTAAGCGTCGGCCTCTCTGATTTGGCTGACAGGAAGTATTTTCATTTGGCTGAGATTTAAAAACGATAGTGATGAGTTTCCAGGGTGGCCAGGAGTACAAAATACATTACATAGATCACAGAGGAAACAATGGAAACTATCAGGCCTATGATGCCGCAGATTTTGGCTGTTCGTAACATTTTTAATGAAGATTCTTTGAAATCGGCAGGATTTTCGTTGTAAATTTTCATTGCTTTTGAGTGAAGTACCAGGGCTACAATGGCGGCAACCCAGCCGAAATAGCAAAACACAGCAATGGATACAATGCCGAAAACCATGGCAGTAACTGAATAAGGTATCATTTTTTGTCGCAGAACGGTTTTTCTGAATTCATGAGTTTGTTCTTCCATAATATTTTTATTTAAATGAAATGTTTAATCACAAGAGGTGCAAAGTTAGTTTATAAATGTAATTTACGGTGAGGATTATGGCATTAATTATAAAAGTAATTTTCAACAGCTGCAATCCGTGTTTGAAGCGGAATATCAGAAACAATATCAGATACAACATCATAAACATCATGGGCAGGAGTGGTGGCCAGGCAAGAAAACTTTCGCGGAGGTTTCCTTTGAGCAATGCAATGATGGCGCTTTGGGTGCCGCAGCCGGGACATTCTATGCCGAAGATGCTTTTGTAAAGGCATGGTAGGGAGTGGTTTTCGAGCCAATGAATAAAGGATTGCCACATGATGGAATTTTTAGGTAAAATTAAAACTAAAATTGTTATCAACCGCTGTTGGTAAATATTTTTGAGTTGTTGGTTGTGGAAAATATTTTATGGGTAATTTCGTTTGCTTAAAAATGGTTTGTTTTATTCTGATTTACAAATATCGCATTTTATGAAAAAGTTATTGGTTTGTATTACTTTGGTAATATGTTTTGGTGGGGTTCAATCGCAGATAAAGGTGGCTGATAAAGCTTATATTGATGCCTTTCTGAAAAGTAAAACTTATGTTGTGTTGGATGAAAATCCGTTTTCTGTTTTAAATACCTTTTTGGACAGTAGCATGAAGGTGATGTGGAAAATTACTCCTTATGAGGTGATTACTTCGGAACAATTTGAACAAAAGATGGGCGACCCCAAGAGTTCTTTTCTGTTTGTTTCGCTGGCACGTTTCACCAAAACAGAGGCTTTTGATTATCTGATATTGAATCTTTCGATGGGCGATGCTTCGAAAAACCTGAATTCGCTACACGATTTGTGTATTATGCCACTGGCTTATGAGGAGATGGATGAAGAAACTTACGAGTATAAGTTTGCCGCTTTCATAAAATTTATTCAGTATTTTGTGGATTATTCGGATAAGAATCAGGGGAAAGATATTAAGGAAGTTGTGAAAGAGAATCAAGCGGAGGTGAAGAATTATGAGTTGTGGCTTACGGCATGTGATTTGGCCTCAGATGTGAACTCTGTAGCAAAAATCAGTAAGATTTATCCTTATACTGTGAAGATTGTGAGCGAAGCCGAGATTGAAAAAGCTATTGCCGAAGGGAATCCTAAAGTTGCGTTTCTACATAAAGTTGGACCGGGAACAACCGCAGGCAACGGGGCTTTGTGCCTGAAATTTATTCTTACTGCCAAAGAAGGCAAGCCATTGTATTTTGATAATCATAAAATAAGTGCATCGAAACCGGATGCTTTTTTGGCGGAAGATTTTAAGAATTTGGGGAAGTAGAAAATACAAGTGGGTTTGGATAGCTTGCCAAATGTATAGTGAATAATATCCTATTCCACCAAAATATTAATTTTTGCAGTGGGATGAGATAATCCGAATTTTTGTATTTTTGTAAAATTAAAAATATTATGACAGATATTTCGGCAAAATATAGTTTACTCGATAAGACTTCTAAGCAGGAAATTAATGATTTCATTGATTTTTTGTTGAGTAAAAAAAGGACTCATAAAGAAACATATCTTTCTGATTATAAGAAGAAGATATTGTCGGTTTCTGTATGGTCGGATGCAGATATCAAATTGTTTAAAGAAGAATCATTTTTAATGAATCAAAGGGGTCGGATTTTAAATTAATTTCCCCGATTACTGTCATTATCACTTTTGCGAATCAAATATTATAATCATTCTTTTCAACTTTTAACTTTCACCTTTTAACTATAAAAATGGCTGACGATAAAAAAATAATTTTCTCAATGGTAAATGTCACCAAGACATTTCCGCCAAGCAAAACTGTTCTTAAAGATATTTACCTTTCGTTTTATTATGGTGCCAAAATTGGCGTCATTGGATTAAATGGTTCGGGGAAATCGACCTTACTGAAAATCATTGCCGGAATTGAAACTTCTTTTAATGGAGAAGTGGTTTTTTCGCCCGGTTATTCTGTGGGATATCTGGAACAGGAGCCTAAGCTTGATAATTCAAAAACCGTTAAAGAAATCGTTCAGGAAGGGGTTCAGCAGGTGGTTGATTTGCTGAATGAATATGAAGCGGTGAACAACAAGTTTGCCGAAGAGATGACTGACGACGAAATGACCAAATTGATAGACCGACAGGGACAGCTTACTGAATTGCTTGACCATCATGATGCATGGGAGCTGGATACCAAACTGGAAAGAGCGCTGGATGCATTGCGTTGTCCTGAGGGGGATGTGGTTATTGAAAATCTTTCGGGAGGTGAACGTCGCCGTGTAGCCTTGTGTCGATTGTTGTTGTCGGAGCCCGATATTTTATTGCTCGATGAGCCTACCAACCATTTGGATGCCGAATCGGTGGAATGGCTGGAGCATTATCTTCAGGATTATAAAGGTACGGTTATTGCCGTAACTCACGATAGGTATTTTCTGGATAATGTGGCCGGATGGATTTTGGAGCTCGACCGTGGTGAAGGCATTCCATGGAAAGGAAACTACACATCGTGGCTGGAACAGAAAACCAAGCGCATGCAGATGGAAGAAAAAACCCAAAGCAAACGTGCTAAAACCCTTGAACGTGAATTGGAATGGGTGAGAATGGCACCAAAAGCACGTCATGCCAAAGGAAAAGCCAGATTGAAAGCTTACGAAAGTATGCTGAATGAAGATGTGAAACTGAAAGACGAAAAACTGGAAATCTTTATTCCCAATGGTCCGCGGTTGGGCGATGTAGTTATTGAGGCCAAGAATATTTCGAAGGCCTTTGGAGATAAATTGTTGTTCGAAAACCTATCGTTTATGTTGCCTCCGGGCGGTATTGTTGGAGTGATTGGGCCGAATGGTGCTGGTAAAACTACTTTGTTTCGTTTGATGATGGGTCATGATACGCCTGATTCAGGCACTTTTCAGGTAGGCGAAACGGTTAAGCTGGCTTATGTTGACCAGGCTCATGTGGAAATTGATCCAGAGAAAAATGTTTGGGAAGTTATCACGGGAGGAAATGAAAATATTATTCTGGGAAGCCGCACCATGAACTCGAGAGCTTATGTGTCGCGTTTCAATTTCAGCGGTCCCGATCAGGGTAAAAAGACCGGAGTTCTTTCGGGTGGAGAGCGCAACCGTTTGCATTTGGCGCTAACCCTCAGAGAAGAAGCCAATGTGCTGCTACTTGATGAGCCTACCAATGATATTGATGTAAATACCCTCAGGGCTTTGGAAGAAGGTCTGGAAAATTTTGCCGGATGTGCTGTAGTTATTTCGCATGACCGCTGGTTTCTTGATCGTATTGCCACACATATTCTGGCTTTTGAAGGCGAATCGGAAGTGTATTTCTTTGAAGGTTCTTACTCGGAGTATGAAGAAAACAAGAAGAAAAGAAAAGGTGATGCCGGGCCGAAGAGGATACATTATAAAAAGTTGAAAGGATAACTGAATAAATCACAAATATCAAAAAAACAAAACACAAACCTGACTGACGACAGGCAGGTTAAATTCCAAAAATCAAAAAACAAAACACAATCAAATTTCAAAAAATCAATAAACAAATATCAAAACCGTTTGAAATTTTTAAGATTTTGAAATTGTAATTTATTTGTTATTTGTTATTTGAGTATTGTATTTTAAAATATTTTGTCTAAAAAGCACCAATTAAGAAGATAAGCCTAAATCACTAAACACCTTTCCAAATGTCAAAAATCCTAATTATAGACGACGAAAAAAGCATCCGCAACACCTTGCGTGAGATTCTTGAATATGAAAAATATCAGGTTGACGATGCCGCTGATGGTGCTGAAGGACTTGAGTATGTTGAGAAAGAAAAATATGATGTGATTCTTTGCGACATCAAGATGCCAAAAATGGATGGCATTGATGTGTTGAAAGCCATTGTGCAAAAAGTGGACACCCCTGTGGTGATGATTTCCGGTCATGGGAATATTGAAACTGCTGTGGAATCTATTAAGCTTGGGGCTTACGATTATATTGCCAAACCCCTTGACCTCAATCGCCTGTTGATTACTTTGCGGAATGCATTGGATAAATCATCGCTCATCACCGAAACCAAAGCCCTGAAAAAGAAAGTGAGCAAGACATGGGAAATGGTGGGCACTTCGCCTGCCATCAGCCGCATCAAAGATATGATTGAAAGAGTGGCTCCCACCGATGCCCGCGTGCTCATCACAGGTGGAAATGGCACAGGAAAAGAACTGGTGGCCCGCTGGCTACACGAAAAAAGCAATCGTTCGGGGTTTCCGTTTATTGAAGTGAATTGTGCCGCCATTCCGTCTGAACTTATCGAAAGTCAGTTGTTTGGACACGAAAAAGGTTCGTTTACATCGGCCATCAAACAGAGAAAAGGCGATTTTGAACAGGCCGACGGCGGTACCATTTTTTTGGATGAAATCGGAGATATGAGTCTTGCTGCACAAGCTAAGGTGTTGAGAGCTTTACAGGAAAATAAAATCACACGGGTGGGTGGCGAAAAAGACATTCCCGTGAATGTACGTGTGCTGGCTGCAACCAACAAAAATCTTCAGGAAGAAATAGATAAGCACATGTTTCGCGAAGATCTTTATCATCGGTTGAGTGTAATTCTTATCGAAGTGCCTTTATTAAACGAACGCATAGCAGACATCCCTTTGCTGGTTGATCATTTTGTAAAAGAAATTTGTCATAATCAGGGAACATCAATGCTAACTGTTGAACCATCGGCCATTGAAGAGCTTCAAAAAATACATTGGACAGATCGGAAGAGCACACGTCTGAACTCCAGTCACCTGAAGCTATC
>CAYYQJ010000145.1:0-6927 GCA_964473775.1 uncultured Bacteroidales bacterium
TACGAGATAGCTTCAGGTGACTGGAGTTCAGACATGTGCTCTTCCGATCTTATCTTCATCAACCTCTCTGTAACCAAGTTTTACCTATATGCCATTCTTTTAGGATTAGGTGTGATGATGACTTTGAGTGCTACAGCCATACAACCGCATTATTTGATTTGTGCCATGCCGTTTTCTTATATTTTTCTGGCCAAAGTGCACCAAAACCGAAAGCGTTTATTCATGGCTATCATACTGGCACAGCTATTTCTTACCATCCATTTTCTTATTTATATTCACAATCACAATGGTGCTCCTAATGGCGACTATGGGGTTGCTTATCATGCACAGGTGAAATAGTGAAAAATTGAATTTGCTTTTTTAGAATTTATCATTTTACAGAGATTGACAATTTCAGATAAAACAAAAACCCTTTAATATTTTAATATTTTAATATAAGCTCTTTCTTTAGTGTCACTTTCAACTTCTAAAAAGTAACATCCCTGAGATCCTGGTAATTCTAAATTGAATTGCTGAACAGTATGGAACTGATTTGTTGTAACAATCTGGCCTAAATCATTCATTACTTTTATTTTTACCTCATTATAGGTTTTACCGAGATTAATATTTACACGGTTTTGGGTTGGATTTGGCGATGCCATAAGTGATACTCCAAAATCGTTTTCAATAATGCCAACAGTGATTACTACATAACAGGCAGAGGTATCTATGCACCCATTTTTTTTGACTTCAACTGCATAATTACCATTTGTAGTAGCCAAAAACGATTGTCCTGTTTCACCACCAATAATTGAATATCCTGCATCGCAATTCAACCATTGAAAAGAGGCTCCGTTTGCAGCAGAAACTAACTGAGCTCCCAACTGAATTACTGATATTTCAACCATATTAATAGTCAGATTGATGGTTATTACACTATCGCAACGACCAGGAAGCGATATGGTGTCGTGATAAACTCCATTGGTTGTCCAAGTGTAATTACCACTTGGTGAAGAATATATACCACAGTTAGAAACTGTGATGCTTGAATAAACCGCTAAACAGGGAATCATCCCCGTAAATTCATAAGCTCCTACATCTGTCTGTCCGTTTCTGCTATAGCCTCTTGAATCGATTAAGGGGGCATTGTAGTTTATTCCATTATTAACAGCAGGACTCGAAGCAGTTAGAGCCAGGGTGGGTATTGTACCGCCATTGTTTTTCAGGCCTGCAGGATCAAGCAATGGATTGGTATTATTTTGATCATGTGATGCGGTAAGAAATGAAGACATTGAGAGATCATTGGATATATTCCCCCCATTGGAAACCGTTGTTACAAGGGTAGATGATTGATTATAATTATTTAACGTACAATTGAAAATATTGTTCTGAAATGTAATTGATGGTCCACCAAACATCATACCATCTGCAGCATAAACAGAACCTCCGGAAGAGGAAATATTGTTTCCTGAAAAAGTGTTATTCATCAATAAAATAGTGCTTTGATATTCAAAATAGATTGCACCACCCGAATAGGCTGTATTATTTACAAAAGTACAATTAGTAATATTAGAAACATTGTTGTTTATCCAGGCAGCTCCACCACCATATTCGGCATAACAATTTGAAATGGTTGTTTTATCAAGCATGGCACCATACGACGCTAATATGCCTCCGGCATAACCCGAAGAGATACAACTATCCACAATGCAATTACGCATAATTAAATAACGGAAATCGGAACAATGGATTGCTCCACCCTGTGTTGCATTACTGTATTTAAAACTGCAATTTTCTAAAATAGTAGTATCAGATGTGTTACCAGCAGGAGAATAAATACAACCGCCGCCATCTTCGCCTCCAAGGCCATTTTTAAACGAGATATTTCTGACAATATTATTACCTCCAGTCATTTGAAATATACAAGATGCATTGTTTCCGTCCAAAACAATACCTGCTATTCCTGGCCCCAATATTGTGAGGTTCTTATTCCAAACTATAACCGAATCAATCAAAATAGTGCCAGTCACTGAAAAGCTGATGGTATCGCCAATAGCGGCACTGCCAATAGCCCAACGTAATGAACCTGTCCCATTGTTGTTAAGATTACTTACCTCAATATTGGTAGCATTAAGATTTTTAACTATTCCTATGAGAAGAACAAGCAAGAAAAAAGCAAGACGTTTTTGTTTCATAATGAAAAGATTTAAAGTATATTGATTAGAATAGAAAACATCACAGATTAGAATTACTTTTGTATTTAATATTTTATGATGATTGGTTTATCGTTGGGAAGCCATCTGTTACTATTTTCTTACAAAACTAACAATTATTAGCATATATGCTGACAAAAGCCAAATTTATGTCCGCAAAATTTTTTATTTTGCTTTCATTTTATTTCCTTTGGCCTCGTGTGTCAGTTCGGCAAGGCCTAAAGTTTCCATCAAAGGAGGAATGTACATACCGAATCGTCCGCGAAGCCCCTTCTTGAGTCCATACCAGCCACCTATAGGATTTTTTTCAGAACGTCCCCAGGCTTCTACAGTTCCTTCTTTTGCCGGTTTTTGTTCGTCGGCACTGCCAAGTTCCATCCAATCGCCATGCTTTTTTAGCATTGCATGGAGGTGGGCAAGGCAGCGATAATCATATAACAAGGTGGTTTTGCCCACTACACAAACTATTACTTCTTTGCCGTCTTTTTCATCTTTATACATTTCGTAGTCGGACGACAATGGTGGGGTTTTTAGTTTCCACGGACTTTCTTTGGTTCCTTGTTCTGTTGTCATTTTTTTTTAAATTAATTGATGCTGGGTCGTATTTTAAAATGATGCTTATCAAATATCTTATCCGTTTTTTGTTTTTTTTGATTTTTTAATAAATCCAAAGTAAAAACAAACAAGGCACAAGGTAAGATGTAGAATCCCTCTTGCATAGCCTAATTCTGAATTCTGCACTATATCTGTTCCTAAAACAGGGATAGACACTTTTGCAAAAGCAAGATACAGCTGAATTCAACCACTCACAAAAAAAGCTCCTGTTAAGAATTTTCGGAAGTCGATGCTTTTGATTACAAAATAAATGGTCAGAATAATGATGGATAGGATTAGTATGATATAAACTACTTTCATAATGCTTTGTTTTTAAACGGATGTCAATTTGTAGGGTGCAACTAATCGTCTAAGCCCTTTCCGTTAAGTATTTGCTGAACATATTTTTCAATTCTTGCTTCTCTGGTTTTGGATTGTTTGGCTGATGAAAAATAAAGTAAATAACCTCTTTGTCGGCCTGGTGTTAAGGCTTTAAAGGCATTATTCAGTTCGGGCATATCGTTTAAAACCTTTTGAAATTCTACAGGGATTTTGTAATCGGGTGTTTTCTTTAATTCTACGCTCAAACCTGCTTTGTCAATAGCAATAGCCTCATCAATATATGACTTTATTATTGACTTATTATTCAGGATTTCTTCAAGGTTTTTGAATCGAATTTGCCGGGCCGATTGAACATTTTCGGTTTGTTGTACTAAAATATTATTCGGATCTTTAAGCAGAGCACCTTGCATAAACAACAAGGCACAATAGTCTTTAAACCCGTGTATTAAAACAATGTTGTTTTTTTCAAATGTGTAACAAGGGCAACCCCATTTCAATTCTTCTGAAAGCCCACATTCAAGAACAAGTATTCTTAACTCTGAATATGCTTCCTGCCACTTTGTTGTTTTATTAAAAAACCAGTCAACTTTTGGATTCATAATTTTTAGTGTTTCTTTCAATTTAGTCCAGCTGATAATATTCAATAATGTTTATGCAAAGGTAAGCATTTTATTTTTTTTCTTTTCACTTCTGATTGCATCAGAGGATAATAATTAGGAGGAAACTAATAGGATAGAAACGACTGAGGTTGAACCTCCGCCGAACCTAGCGCAGAGCCTTTAACCCAGCGGGGTGTTAGCGGCTGGCTTTTAATTTCCAAAATGATATATTCTCATTTCAATCAAAAATTCCTGATCATCTACTGGATATTTTGAACTTAAAACTGAGTCAAAAGTACAATTAGGACAAGCTGCTGAATCTTCTTTACCATCTGGCTCCAAAATCCAATCTATAATTTCATTTGCCTTAAATGTCTTCAAACAATTATAACATCCACAAAATTCATGTTCAAGAATTTCTGTTTTATTACTAACGCAACCTATAAATGATTCTTTTAGAAACTTTACCGGATATTTGTTGCTAGAGTTCATAATTTCTTTTCGTTTACACAATTTTGGGATGCTTGCCATTAACGCCGAGGCGCTTCCTTTCGTTGGCAAATCACAGTATTATCAAGTTTGCCGTTTCTTTCTGCCAATGAAAGGAAGGGCTTGTTATGGGTAGTTGTTTTTCTCATCTGTTTGTTGGCATTCTTTTAATTTGGTCTTTGGTAATCGTATTCGTTATCCCAAATTCATCAGTTCCAAAATCTTCCCAAGTCGGAAATCCATATAAATAATAATCGCAACAAGTTAAAGCTTCATTTATTATTTTTCCATTCTTATCAAATACTGTATAATTCTCAATTGATAAGTTGTCTTGATACAAAGATGTTAATAAGGTTTTGGCAGGTAAGTCTCTAGTTGATTTATCTTTTAGGTGTACATGAATACAGCCGCTAACTCTTAAAAAACCTTGTTCATCAAATGATTTGAAATAAAAATATACCGGACTATCAGTAATAAATATGCTATCAGTCCTGCATTTAATAGTGTCCAGACATTTTTCGTTTAGTCTTACTTTTAAATTATTGCTACAATTGTTTTGTACGAGTTGAAGCTGCCCAATATTATAAAGATTGCCAATATTTTTTGCTTTTTCTTGGGGAAATAAGTTCAATGAAATGAACAAAAGTGTAACTATAATGATTGCCTGTCTCATAATTCAATTACCCATAACGGGCAGCATATTGCCGCCGTGTTTTTTTTGGGGATTTAAGAGCACTGCCCTTTCTGTCCGCACAAAAGGTAATAGAAAGCACTGCCCGTTCTGCCCCACGTCAACCCCCAAAAAATAACATGGTCGGCAATATGTAAGTTATGGGCTGGTTTTTATTTTTTTATTAATCACAACCACATTCTTTTTTTGCAGCTTCTTCATAAGTAACATTATTACGAGTGATAAGATACCATTGAGTGTCAGATAAACCAGTTCCATGAGAGTACCATCCATCATCTTTATTAAATATACAAGTTCCACTACTGTTAACAGGATAATAAGCAATTATTATATCCTCGTCCTTCTTTGTACAATGAATTGTATATGCAGGCAAACTTATACCACAAATTGTTGTTGAATAACCACTCTTAACAACATCATAACAGGTTGCTGAACTTGTAGATGATGAACTTGATGAAGAATAGCTTGATGAAGAAGAACTACCACTGGATGCAGGTAATGATTCCAATCCTTTGTATATTGCAGCACCAACTAAAAATAAACCACCAACAAATAAACCTAATTTTTCATCTTCACTTAAAACAGTACTTGAATTGCTTGAAGGCGGGTCATAAATTGTATTTATTGTACGGGTACTACTTGTAACACCACTCATTTTATCAACATTCTTTTGGTCAGTAATTAATATATTTTTATGCGTTTTATATTGCTTTGTTGCAGCATCTGTTGTTACAGAGCCTAAAGTATAATTACTCCATGTTCCTGATGAATTTCTAACGCTTTCAATTGATTTATAACCTGAACAAGAAAAGTGGCATAATGTAGGATTACCATTATCGGAACCTCCAAAGAAGGCAAACCAACCATAATTACACCTTGTAAATATCGTTTCTTTTACAAAATGTGTTGCACCTTTGTTTAAAATATAAGCATATCCAGACATGCCATAGTCAGAAGATGAATAATCTTTCTCTTGTATAAAAACAGTTATTGTCTCATTCGTTGGGTCAATTAACATACATGGTGTACCTCCTCCATCAAGTTGCCCTTCAGAATATACTTTGTCTGGTATATAATATTCATTTTCTTTTACACCATTATTATATAAGAGTCTTAATTCTGTTTTATAAAACTTACTTTTATCCGGATTTGTACGATATGTATTTTTATCTAATTTCCACTCAAGTTTTATTGAAAGTGAATCAGTCGAAATTGAAGATACTTCATCCCACTTACCTTTAGTAATGATAGGTGTTACTGTTGTCGAATTATCCGCTACATTATTTTTATCATTCTTATACATACTCAATATTTCTGTAGAAGATAAACAACGATTATATAAATGCGCTTCATCAAGAACACCATAAAATCTAGAGCTACCATTACCACCATTATACCATTGATGATAGGAAAAATAAGCTGTCTTACTAACAAAAGAATAATCAGTTACAGCTTTTGAATCAATTTCATCTCCATCAACATAAAGCGTAATTAAACCTGTAGATTTAGCAACCGTAATAAAATGCCACTTACCATCACTAATATCGGATTTGCTTGTTGCAATGGCATTGTAATCTGCCCATAATTCTCCGTTATTGCTATTGCAGTATAATATAAAATATTTGCCTGAGCCGTCTCCAATTGAAAAAATTGCAGCACCATAATCATAATTTTTTGCCTTATAATATTTAACCCAAATACAAAGACTAAAATTATCTAATGAAATTTTAGGCAAAATCACATAATCTTTTTTATCAAACCAACCTGTATTATTGCTATTTGAAAAAAGCAAACCTTGACCTACTTTTGCACTAACATAACTTGACCCATATAATGTGCCGTTGAAACTACTTGAACTGGAATCTTTAACATTTCCATTGAAAGGCCAATAACCAATTAAACCATTAGTTGGAATTTGAGAAAAGGCATTAATTGAAAATACTAAAATTACGATTGTTAAAATTTTCGTAACTAATCATAGTGAGAATCTGGAATAATCCAGAGTTATAAACCTTGTATG
>CAYYQJ010000146.1:0-3934 GCA_964473775.1 uncultured Bacteroidales bacterium
GCCAAAGAATCCGTTAGAGTATATGGCACTTATGAGAAAAAACCAATGCCTGATTCTTCTGTAAAAGACAGTATTGAATAATGAAAATGAGAGAACTTGCCTGCTGTTTGGGAAATTATTACGTTATTTGCACTTCGAAATCATCAATGATGCAATAGAAACTTATTTATGTATCTGGCAAAAACTCCGTTTTTATTATATAAACTATACAATTCAAAAGACCTGTGGCGGGTTGATACATCAGAAGATATAATTTATCTTACTTTTGATGACGGCCCTATTCCGGAGGTTACTCCCTGGGTGCTGGATATGCTTGACTTATTTGATGCTAAAGCCACATTTTTTTGTGTGGGCGAAAATGTAAAAAAGCATCCCGATATTTATAAAGATATCATCAGTAGAAATCATACTGTGGGTAATCATACATATAATCATGTCAATGGCTGGAAACTTGAGTCAGGAGATTATTTTAAAAATGTGGACAAATGCTCAGAAATGATTGAAAGCACCTTGTTTAGGCCTCCTTATGGCAGACTATCTTCTGCCCAGCATAAATTATTAGAGAAAGAATATAATATGATTTACTGGACAGTTTTGAGCGGCGATTTTGATCAAACTATAACTCCTGAAAAATGCCTTGAAAATGTGATAACTTCTTCCGGAAAAGGGTCCATAATAGTATTTCATGATAGTATAAAAGCATCAAAAAATCTGTTTTATGCATTGCCGGCTTTTCTTGCTCATTTTCATAAAAAAGGATTTCGATTTAAATCCATACCTTATAATTTAACCGAACTTGCCGTTTAATAGCCCCGGCATAAATCCATATCATTTGCTATGAGCATTAAAACCGCAGAAAGAAATTCAGGAATACTACCCGAAGATAACGTAATACATCATCGTCATTTGATAGCTTATCAGGAAGCTGCCAAACATATCCATGGAATGGTGCTTGAAATTGGCAGTGGCGAAGGCTACGGAATAAAAATACTTGCTCCTGAATCAACACAATATTATGCTATTGATAAACATAGCACTCCTGTAGAAGATGATTCTAAAAATGTGGTCTTTCATCAACTCAGCGTACCCCCATTAAGTATTTTTGAAGACAATACTTTCGACATGGTTGTCACTTTTCAGGTGATTGAACATATAAAAAACGACCAATTTTTTATTCAGGAAATAAAACGGGTATTGAAACAGGATGGATTACTCATAATGACAACTCCAAATAAAACCATGTCGTTAACTCGTAACCCCTGGCATGTTAGAGAATATAAGCTTGATGGAATGACAAACCTGATTGCTCAACATTTTAGTTCATTTCAAATTAACGGGGTGTTTGGCAATGAGAAAGTGATGGCCTATTATCATGAAAACCGTCGTTCAGTTCGAAAAATTACACGCTTTGATATTTTCAGACTTCAATACATCCTCCCAAGGAGGTTGTTACAAATTCCTTACGATTTGGCCAACAGAATGAATCGAAATAAATTGATGAAAAACAATACGGCCTTGGTCGAAAAAGTGATTACCACAGATTTTTTTATTGATGATGCAACCGAAAACTGTTTTGATTTCTTTGTAATGGCCCACAAATGAAAGTGTCAGGATTTGTGACCTTGGATTAAAGTTATAAAAAAAAGGGCGAATTCAATTCGCCCTTTTTTTTTATAAGAACCTAAGTTTAGCTTCTAATATTCAAGATTCTGACTTCGGTCTTCCGACTTCCGACTTCAGACCTGTTCCTATATTGCATCAGTAACTACCTGATTCAAATCTTTGGTTTGCTTATGAAGTACAATGCTGCAACGTGTAAAATTACTTACAGGCCAACCTCCCCACAAAATATAATTACCTTGACTGTCTTTTGTATTATAAACAGCAGTAGTTTTTTCGTCAATGTTCCATGTCATGGTGGTATTATCATCTGCGAATCCAACACCCACATCAACAAATTTATGATAAACTACCGTATTCAGGAAACTTGCGTCAATACCTAGAATACTTAATAGTTCAACAAGAGAATGTTGTCCGGGAAGACCCTGAAGTTTCATTTCGAGTGTAAATCTATCAACCACACCATCGCCAACAAAATATTCGCCTCCATTGTAGTTAAGTCCGGCATAGTTAAACACCTGATCAATATCAGAAGCTATCTGAGTATATTTGTTATCGCCATACACCACAAACATCATCATAGGAGCTGCAGTAGATGAAATGGAATTGTCGTCGGTTAACCAAAAGGCAGTAACAGGGAAATTCAGTTTGTTTGCATGATCTACTCCTGCTGCATCATATACATGACTAACAGTCCATACACCCTCCATTAGGGTTTTGGTTGGGGTTTGATCTTTCTGACAAGACGAAATAAAAAATGTAACAAAAACAATGCTGAGGATTGATAGTTTGGTAAGAAATGATGATTTGCTTTTCATGATTTAAGTAGGTTTAGTAATTTTTTCAAAAATAAATAAATTTTCCGGATTGATGCAATTTATGTACCACAAAAGTTTTTTTTATCAGATTCCTTAAAAAAATTACAAGCCAATAAATTCTATTCCTACTCCACAAATAAAGATAGTAAAGCCTGCCACAGCATGCATATACCTTTCCAGAAACTTCATTGGCAGCATCTTCAATCCGAATAAAGGAAGCAAAACCATGCCTATCATGGTTGCGATGGTTGTAATACTAAAAATAGCAGCTACCATCACAACACCCATGGTACTTTGCTTGGCAGCGGGAAACATCAGTAGGGGTATCAAAGGTTCGCAAGGACCTAACACGAAAATAGTGAACAATATCCAGGGAGTCATGTTTACTTTGGTTTCGGCAGTATGTTCGTGAGCATGTACTTTACCATGTTTATGATGATGTTCGTGTTTATGAAAACTGCCATCCTCATGAATGTGTGGATGATGATGATGGTGAGGTTTTTTATTGCGTATTCCACGCCACAATCCCCATCCGAAATAAATCAAACCAAAGATAATGAATATCCATGCTGCCACGCTGCCCCGATATCCCTCAAATATCTGAAGATGTGCAACGCTTAATCCAAAGGCAATACCAATAGCCCCAATTATTATGGAACTTCCCACATGACCCATTCCGCAAAGAATCGTAATAAATATGGTTTTCAGATTCGACCATTTTCTCGCTTTTGATAAAACAATAAATGGCAAATAATGATCCGGACCGGCAATGGTGTGCAGAAAACCTATGGATACTGCAGTCAAAGATAATGCAATAATTTCGCTGTTCATATTGACTTATAATTACAAAACATGCAAAATCTCTTTAGCCTTTTCAGCTCCCGGTTGCTTCAAATATTCTCTGTAAACATCCTGAACCGAATGGTTTTCGTGTGCTTTCTTCTGATTCGACTTGTCATCCAAATCGTACAATATTCCTGAACGCGACTTAACCAATTCGCATGAAACCGGTATGGGTTGACCTCCGCCCCCAATGCATCCTCCAGCACAAACCATCATTTCAACAAAATCAAAAGCATTAATTTGCTCAGAAGTCTGATTGAAAAATGTTTTTGCATTCATATTCCCGTTAATCACGGCAAAACGTATTTCTCTTCCTTCCAGAAAATTCCAGTCGCCCCTTACATCTTTAAAAGTAATGGCATGTTCTTTAATTCCTTTTTCTCCCCTCAAAGGCATTATCTTTTGCAATTCCGGTGGCAGTTCGTTTCCTGTAATCAATTCATACATTGTGCGAATGATGCCTTCAGTAATTCCTCCGGATAGTTCAGTAAGAATGGAAGCACCTGAATGAGTTGGTATAATATTATCGTAATCGCCCTCTTTTAATGCCCTGATATCTATCCCCGACTGACGTATCATTCGGGCCAATTCGCGGGTGGTTAAAATAAAGTCCACATCAGCCTGTTCGTTGGGCTTGGTTTCTTTATAATTGC
>CAYYQJ010000146.1:4034-6884 GCA_964473775.1 uncultured Bacteroidales bacterium
GTTAAAATAAAGTCCACATCAGCCTGTTCGTTGGGCTTGGTTTCTTTATAATTGCCTGTTTTTTTATGTGCTGTACATGGCGAAACTCCAATGCTTGCAATCTGATGAGCATGCATGGCTTTTTTATAGGCATAATAAGTTTTAATCATCGCTCCCGAAATCTCATGAGGGGTTTTGCACGATGTCATCAATGGGAAAATTCCCGGAAATTTAGTTTTCACATATAGGTCGTTTGCTGGAGAGCAGGAGGTGATAAATGGTCTTTTTGCACTTTGAGGTTCGTTTTGCAACTTCTTCAGATGTAATAAAAACTCAGTGCATAATTCAACAATATAAAGGTCGCTGAACAATCCGAAATCAAGCACAGCATCAAATCCAAGCAATTTCAGTGCAGATACAATTTTCCCATCAATGGTTTTATCGTATGCAAACCCCAGTTCTTCGCCAATGGCAATCCTGATGGCCGGTGAAGTGGTGATAGCAGTAAATTTATTGGGGTCGGCTAACACATCATACACTTCTTCGTATTCAGGTTTTTCTGTTAAAGCTGCTGTAGGACATCTCGTAAGGCATTGTCCGCAATTAATACAAAAAACATCTTTCAAGGGTTTGCTAAAAAACGTAGAAATCTTTTGTTTCTTGCCTGTATGAATTACCGAAAAGGTTCCAACATCCTGCAAATCGCTGCAGGTTCGCACACAGCGTTGACATCTGATACATTTGCTGTCATCTTTAATAATACTGGGCGAACTATTGTCAGGCGTTCTTTCATCTTCAATCACCAAATCATGAAACAGATGATCGCCAATACGATATTCGCTAGCCATCCATTGCAGCTCGCAATGTCCGTTGCGATAGCATTTGGTGCAATCGGCATTATGTTCAGATAATAAAAGTTCAACAGTGGTTTTGCGCGCAGACCGCACTTTGGCACTGTTGGTAAACACTTCCATACCCTCTGCCACAGGACTGGCACAGGCAGCAAGCAATTCTTTTTGTCCTTTTACTTCCACCACACAAACGCGGCAGTTTCCTGCAACTTTCAAATCGGGATGATGACACAAGGTTGGTATCGCCAGATTTATTTTATGAGCAGCGTCAAGTATGGTTGAGTTTTCGTCAATGCTGACGGGAATATTATTAATGGTAAGATTTACCTGATATTTTTCCATGATTCAGTAAATTAGTATAATATTTCTTCTTTGAAATGTTCCACAATAGATAAGAAAGGATTGGCTACCGATTGTCCCAGTCCACATTTTGACGAAAGTTTCATACTTACAGCCAGTTTTTTCAGCATCTCCAGATACGAATCGGGACGTTCGCCTCTTTTCAACGATTCTATTCCTTTAAGCAATTGTTGGGTACCTACCCGACAAGGTGTGCACAATCCACATGATTCCTCTGCAAAAAAACGAAGATATTCATGCAATACTTTATACATCGAGCGCGAGTTATTAAACAGAATCATCGAGCCCCCTGATGGAATACCTTCAAAACCAATCACCGTTTCCGAAAATAATTTCTTAGGTATGCAATAGCCTGATGCACCTCCCACCTGAACCGATTTGATGTTGTTATCGCCAAATTCCGCTACAAAATCATCCAGATAAGTTCCTAATTCCAATTCATGAATGCCTGGTTTTATCGTATCTCCCGAAAGGGTAAATAATTTAGATCCCGGTGAAAGAGGAGTACCTAATTTACGAAATTCGCTGGCACCCATACGATAAATCACCTGAGCCGTAGCAAATGTTTCCACATTATTCACAACAGTGGGCAAACCATACAAGCCTTTCGATATAGGATAAGGAGGTTTGTTTCTGGGCTCACCGCGTTTGCCTTCTATGGCTTCCAACATGGCCGATTCTTCGCCACTTACATACCCACCAGGGCTTATAAACAATTCTATATGAAAATCGAAATTAAATTCCTTTACATGTTGATGAAATATTTCAAGTTCTTTTTTCAAAGAATCAATAATGTAAGAATATTCCTGACGAAGAAAAATGATGCCTTTTTTTGCTCCGGTACAATGTCCGCAAATGGCCATGCCCGACAATACTTTGCGCGGAACACGTTCCAGAATTTCACGGTCTTTAAAAGTTCCTGTTTCGCTTTCGTTAGCGTTGCAGATAATATATTCGGCAGGGATTTCGTTTTTGCGTGCAAATTTCCATTTCATTCCGGTCGGAAACCCGGCATTGCCGCGGCCTTTCAAGCCCGAATCAATCATTTCATTAATCAATTCATCCGGATTTCTTTGCAAAGTACGTTCAAGCACCTTATATTTTGAAGTAGTATAATTGCTGAAAATAAGGTCTATTCGCTTTAGTTCATGTGCTTCCATAGTGTTATTTTTGCATGTATTCGTTGATAATCTGAATGGCCTTTTGCGTACTGAGTTCAGTAAAAACCTCGCTGTTTATCATCATGGCAGGCGCTTGATGACACCATCCCAGGCAATTGGCCTGAAGCAAAGTAAATTTTTTATCGGTGGTGGTTTCGCCCACTTTTATTTTCAGATGATTGCTGATGGCAGCCAACACTTCGGCCTGCGATTTCATCATGCACGATATATTCCGGCAAACACGGATGATATATTTGCCACGAGGCACCGTGCTCAGATAAGAATAAAAGGTAGCAGTGCCGTAAACATCAGCAGTGGATAGTTTCAAAGTATCCGCAACCAGCAACAAAGTTTCTTCGCTGAGATAGTTTTCTTTTTCAACAATTATCTGTAATAAAGGCAGTAGGTTGTTGCGCGATTTACCATGCCTTTGTACGTATTCGAGTATTATTGTTTTTATTTCTGACATATAGTTGACTTGATTTGCAAGTGCAAAATTA
>CAYYQJ010000147.1:0-6883 GCA_964473775.1 uncultured Bacteroidales bacterium
ATTCGACAAGATTGGGTTAAAATAAATTATTTACTAATCTTGATTCGACAAGATTCGTTTAAAATAAATTATTTACTAGTCTTGATTCGACAAGATTGGGTTAAAATAAATTATTTACTAATCTTGATTCGATAAGTTTCGTAATAAATAAATTATTTACTAATCTTGATTCAATAAGATTCGTTTATAATGTTATTTATAAGCACTTTACTAAAATTAGCTCGAATGACTGATTATTTCAAAGTCTAATAATTTCCAGCTTGCAAAATAATCATGCTGCCTTATCCATCCTCGTTCAAATTGAGCCTTATAGGATTTCTGGTTTAAAAATCTCCTTTATTTATATTGAAAATCTTTTTTTCTTTTTTCAATTTCCACATTAAAAATCTTAAAAGTTAATAAGATAGGGTAAATGGTGTTTTATCAATCCACTTTCCACATAACTGTTCGGGAAACAATACCCCCATAACTAAATCAACTTGATGTAACTTAATACACTCAATCAACCCCAATGCTTTCACATCAACATCGGTATCTCCATCAATAAAAACTCTGCGTCAGTTTCCGCTTTAATATTTAAAGTATCGGTTTCCCAGATACCATATCCATCCCGTGCATTCAGCAATTGCCCATCAATAATCACATCACCACTTAAAATAAAAGCATAAACCCCGTTATACTTCGATTTCAAACAATAATCCTCCGAAAACCCTTTATCAAATCGCGCCAGATGAAACCAGGCATTCTGATAAATCCACACCCCCTCATCACCTTCATTAGGCGAAAGAATTTGTTGCAACTTATTATGTCGGTCAGCCATGTTTAAACTAATCTGATCATAACGCGGTGTTACTTTCAATTTATCCGGAAACACCCATATCTGCAAAAACTTCACCTGTTTATCCTTATTCCGGTTATATTCGCTGTGAAAAATTCCAGTACCCGCACTCATCACCTGAATGTCGCCATGTTTTATCACCGAAACATTTCCCATACTGTCTTTGTGCTCCAATTCCCCTTCAAGTGGAATCGAAATAATTTCCATATTGTCGTGCGGATGCATATCAAAGCCCATACCGGCCTCCACCGTATCATCATTCAATACTCTTAATGCCCCAAAATGAATTCGTGCCGGATTATAATAGTTTGCGAAACTGAAAGTATGAAAACTATTAAGCCACCCGTGGTTGGCACTACCACGTGAAGCTGCTTTATGAAGTATGTTCATAATATTTGGTTTTAACTTAAGTCCGAAAATAGCTTTCCGGAACTCGATTATATTTTATTTGCCAATAAATTGATGGTTATAGTAAACTCATCATAAATGGTTTTATCTCCCAAATCGTCAAAAAACGATCCCGAACCATATTTAAGATTGAATTTGGTTCTGTCGATAGTGATACTTGCATAAATTCTCATACCATCTTTAGTATCAGAAAATATAGTTTTAATTTCCACAGGCTGTGTAACACCTTTTATGGTCATTTTTCCTGTAACTATGGTGATACCTTTTTCAATTTTAACTGCTTTGTCGAGCACAAAAACAGCTTTAGGATAAGTAGCCACACCAAAGAAATCATCCGATTTCAGATGTGTTTCCAGTTTGGTTTTAAGGGCTTCATCAGTCAAATCAACATCTTTAATTGAGGTCATATCCACTTCAAAATTGGCTTTTTCTATCATCCCGTTTTGTATGGTAAATGATCCTGACGATAAATTAATGGTTCCTGTATGTTCTCCCAACACTTTTTTGCCAAGCCAATTCATTTTACTTGCTGCTGCATCGGCTTTATAATTGGTTTGTGCATTAATAATTGAACAGTTGGCAATAATTAATACGATTGCTGAAATTAAAATTCTCTTTTTCATTTGTTTTTTTATTTAAAGGTTTAAAGGTCTTATTATTTTTTTATCAATTGGATTTCAAAATTTATCTTTACTTCTTCGCTCACCAGCACACCGCCAGTTTCCAGTTATCATCAGGTGTTTTACGTTGAAAGAAATTTCAGAATGTGTCGGGTCAATTGCCCCTGTTGTGTTTGTTAAAGTATCCATTTTTTTATGTTTAAAATTATGATGCAAAATTACTACCCTTTCCAAAGGTGAGGAATGGACAAACAATGGAACTTATGGTACAAATCAACGGTAATAATAGGTTCCTAAATACTGCTGAATTGTTGAATTGTTATAGTGCTAAATTGTTAATTAGTTTTAAAATTAAATTGATATCGAATGCGGTACATTAAGGATAATCACATCAACCCCGCCTTTGAAACGATTGGATTGATGCATTTCAAACTCAGAATAGTTATGAAAAACCATCCTGATTTATAAGGGGACAGCCGTAATTTCTTATGAAACTAAATAAGTATTTAAGCCTCTATCCAAATATTTTCACCCCTGTTGAACATTGAATTTTAACCGTTAACCTTTTTCTCAACCAGTTTATAAAGCTTATCCCCCCTCCTTATCTCTGTAGTGACAGGTATAGAGCATACTTCTCCTTTCTTTGCAATTGTGGTGCTTTGCAAATCAACACGGATTTCGGAAATCACCGCTTCATACACTCCCGTGGTATTTCCTGAAATCACCACCTCATCGCCTGTTTGCAAATCGTAGGATTCTATCTTTATTTCAGCCACTTTCAGCTTAGAATAATAGTTGTTTACTTTGCCTATATATAGCTTCTCTTTGGTAGCCACCGAGCCATAGCGGTTGTTCCATTCGCCAAGCTTTTGTCCCAGATAATATCCATCCCAGAATCCACGGTTAAACACTTGTTTTAGCCTATGATTCCATTCTGCGATTTTCTCTTCGGTGTAGTTTCCGGCCTGATAACTCTCTATAGCTTCTTTGTAGCAGGCGGTAACCGTTTTCACATATTCGGGCGAACGGCCGCGACCTTCTAATTTCAACACACTCACCCCTGCTCCGAGTATCTTATCCAGAAAACCTATGGTGCAAAGGTCTTTGGGCGACATGATGTATTCGTTATCAATCTCAAGTTCCAAATCGCTTTCCTTATCTTTAACAACATAACCACGGCGGCAGGTTTGATAACAGGCTCCGCGATTGGCCGAATGATTGTAATTATCCAGACTGATATAACATTTGCCCGAAACAGCCATACACAAAGCACCATGTGCAAAAATTTCAATCTTTATCAGATTACCCGAAGGTCCTTTTATTTGTTCTTTTTCAATGCTGTTTACAATGGATGCCACCTGATTCAGGTTTAATTCGCGCGACAACACCATCACATCGGCCATTCGCGAAAAATATCGCACAGCCCCTGCATTTGAAATGTTGCATTGAGTAGAAATATGCAATTCAATGCCTGCAGCATTCACTTTTTCCATGATAGAAAAATCGGATGCAATGATGGCATCTATCTTATTGATACGGGCTGCTTCTATGATGGCATCAATCTCTGTCATTTCATCGTCATACACCACAGTGTTGAGCGTAAGATATGAACGTATGCTATGCTGACGACAAATATCGCTGATTTCAGTCAGATTTTCCAAAGTAAAATTAACCGACGAGCGCGACCGCATATTCAACTTCCCCACCCCAAAATACACTGCATCAGCTCCGCCCTGTATGGCTGCCATCAAAGACTCAAAAGAACCTACAGGCGACATCAACTCTATTTTATCCATAATTTAGTTTTTTTGCAAAGTTACAAAGATGTTGCCAAACAAATGAATCAATTTAACCAACACTTCCAGCATTTGCAACCTCTCCCCAATCATATAATTCAAAAAAAACGCCATTATACTCTCCTTTTTCAATTTTATCCAAAAAAGAAAATAACTTTGTCATAAGATTATTTTAATTTTGTTTCCAGATAATCTATTCTTTAAAATACTGATTATGGGTATTACGACTGTTTTTATTAAAAACACTGTATGGTTTTTCATGCTGATGGCATTGTGTTGCTGCCACCCGAATCATGCAAGGGTTGAAACAAAATCGCCTGATGGCAAACTAATAATAAGTGTTTGGGAAGAGGGCGGCAAGGCTTTTTATAAGGTAAGCGCCGACGAAAAGAGTATTATCAATGCATCAACGCTTGGTTTCGATTTCAGGGGGATGGCATCGCTGTCGGATAGTCTTCAGATAACTCAAGTGTCGCAGGCCATGCACGATGAAACCTGGAAACCCGTTTGCGGATTTTCGTCTGAAATCAGAAATCAATACAACGAATCGCGCATCACCTTCACCGAAACAAAACATCTGAAAAGAAGTTTTACGATTATAGCCCGCGCCTACAACGATGGGGTGGCTTTTCGCTATCAATTTGATAAGTATCCCAACACCGACAGCCTGTTGATTGTTGCAGAGAATACCCGCTTCAATTTTCCTGCCAATGATACGGCCTGGTGGATACCTTCGGATGAATTTGCTTACGAATCGCTTTACAGAAAAACCCCTTTGAGCAGTATTCATGATGCCAACACTCCCCTCACGATAAAAACGCAAAGCGGGTTTTATGTGAGTCTGCACGAAGCGGCCTTGTATGACTATTCGGAAATGACATTGAAAAGAAATCCTGAAGATTCGGTTGGCTTTGTTTCTGCCTTATGGCCCGAAGCTGACAGCATTTGCAGCAGAGTGAAGTTACCTTTTGCCTCTCCCTGGCGTTGCATCATGATTGCAAGAAAACCCGGAGGATTGATAGAATCGCATCTGATTCAGAACCTGAACGAGCCTTGCGCCATAAAAGATGTAGCCTGGATTAAGCCCATGAAGTTTGTTGGAATATGGTGGGGAATGCACACAGGCCGCTATACCTGGTTTGCCGGACCCAAACATGGGGCTACCACCGAAAGGATGAAAGAGTATATAGATTTTGCAAAAAAACATCATATAGAAGGTGTGCTTGCCGAGGGTTGGAATCAGGGCTGGGAAAGCTGGGCTCCGGGAGTAATTCCCAAGCAGGATTTCTGCAAGGCCTATTCCGATTTTGATTTGAAAGCTGTGGTGGATTATGCAAAAGCGAATGGAATTGCATTGATTTCGCATCACGAAACCGGAGGAAATATTCCGGAATATGAAAAGCAAATGGACTCTGCTTTTGCTTTGTGCAGCCGATTGGGAATTAAATATCTGAAAACAGGTTATGCGGGCAGCATCCTGCCAAAGGGATATCATCATCATGGACAATACATGGTGAGGCATTTTCAAAGAGTGGTGGAGCTGGCAGCGAAATATCATATCATGCTGGATGTTCATGAGAGTATTAAACCTACGGGCATTGACAGAAGCTGGCCGAATCTGATGTCGCAGGAAGCTGGCCGTGGCAATGAGTGGAATGCTACTTATAAAGCCACTCCGGCACCGCACGCAGCGACTTTGCCTTTTACACGTTTTCTTGCAGGACCTTTTGATTATACTCCAGGCATTTTCCGCATCAATCATACTCCTGAAAAGAATAAACGTTTGTATTGTACACTCACCAATCAGTTGGCCATGTATGTGGTGTTTTATAGTCCGATGATGATGGTGTCGGATTTGATTGAGAATTATGAAAACAAGAGGGCATTTCGTTTTATTGAAGAAGTTCCCTGTGTTTGGGATGAAACTCATGTGGTGGATGCTGTGATGGGAGAATATGTAAGCATAGCCCGACGCAGTGGAAACAAATGGTTTGTGGGAAGCCTTTGCGATGAAAAAACACATCTGATTCAGATTCCTTTGAGTTTTCTGGAGAAAGGGAAACCGTATATGGCTACCATTTATTGCGATTCGATAAGCACCGATTGGGAAAAGAATCCCGAAGTGGTTGAAATAGGTACTTATGAAATCACTTCGCAGGATACCATTTATGCAGCTTTATCGGAAGCCGGAGGACATTGCATGAGCATCAGACTGAAGGAGGCTCATGAAAAGGAGGTTTATCCTGTGATAAAAAAGTATAATCAGACATCGAATTCTAAAATGATTGCATTTAAGAAACTGAGAACTTATGGCGACAATCATGTAAATCATTTGGCTGTGAAGAATCCGGTTACACTGGTCAATATGTATAGCGACCATTATCCTGCTTCGGGTAAGAATGCCCTCACCGATGGCGTGAAAGGAATGCTCAATTATACTATGGGCAACTGGCAGGGATTTGAAGGTAAAGATATGGATGCCACCATCGACCTTCAACAAACAAAACAGATACATAAAATTACAGCAGGATTTCTTAGCGACCCTGGCAGTTGGATATTTCTGCCAACGCAGGTAGATTTTTATGTTTCTATGGATGGAAAGAATTTTACGCTTTTAGGAAAACAAACTCATGCGACGGAAAAAGCTTCGGATATGAACATCATAGCCATTAAGGATTTTGGGTATTCTTTTAAGAAGATGAAAGTAAGGTATGTGAGGGTTAAGGCTCATGCAATTATTAATTGCCCTGAGTGGCATTCAGGAAAAGGGAATAAGGCGTGGTTGTTTGGGGATGAAATTATGGTTGAGTAGGATGGATTTAGGTGATTCCGTCATTATTATTGCATAAAAGGCAATTCCTTTTAGTATATGACGAGGGCGATTGCCCACTATAGAAGTTAAGATGCAATTTCGAATTTTAATGTGCACGGATGTGCTATAACGCGTCCCTTTTCGGGGAAGATGTTTGTTCAACCTGTATAGAAATGGGACTATTTTTCCCTAAAACAGCACTGTGTTGTCCTAAAGTAGCACTGTGTTGTCCTAAAACAGTACTACGTTGTCCTGGCACACCACTATGTTGACCTGGCATACCACTGTGCTGACCTGGCATACCACTATGCTGACCTGGCATACCACTATGCTGTCCTGACACACCACTGTGTTGTCCTAACACAGCACTATGTTGTCCTAACACAGTACTATATTTCCCTAAAATAGT
>CAYYQJ010000148.1:0-6867 GCA_964473775.1 uncultured Bacteroidales bacterium
ATAGGTAACCAACACTCCTCCGGGTTTCATCGAATGGGATATCTTTTCAAAAATATTTTGCTGCCACAAATGGGGCTGAACCGTAGGAGCAAAGGCATCAAAATAAACCAAATCGAAATGATTGTCGGGCAAGATAGCCTCCTCTATTTTTTGTTTAGTTTTCAGTAAAGAAAAATTGTCGGATATAATCCCTTTAGTTTCCCAGGGTATCTGGTGGATATTTTTTAAATAATCAATCTGTTCGATGGAATCTGATAATTGAGCATAATTCAGTTGTTCTATTTCGGCAGCAACAAGCGGATAGGGTTCAAGCCCTATATAATCTATTGAACAATGATTATGCAGACAATAACCAAGGGTCAGAAATGCATTCAATCCTGTACCAAAGCCTATTTCCAAAATGTTTAGTTGGGTTTGTTCTTTTAAAACAAATTTCAAACCCGCATCAATAAATATATGGTTAGATTCGTTTGCTGCGCCATGAATTGAGTGGTAACACTCGTTTAATTCAGGGATAAAAATTGTGACTGAACCATCCTCAGTAGTAATTATTTCTCTATGTAAAAGCATCAATCCTTATTATAAACCGGGATTAAATTAATTATGCTATCCGGAATTGTAAGCGAAGCCTGTTGAGTGGTAGATGGCAGCACATATTTCTTAACTGTATAATAATTTTCAGAAAAATAATAATTGGATGTGGTTTCATCAAAAACCAGGTGTTGCAGGTTTTGCCCTGAAGCCATAGCAACAGAACTTGAGTTTTGATAATTGTACCAGTGAACGATATTGTTGCTAATATAAAGAAAACTGTTAGCATCGATTCTCACGGTGGAAACTATTTTGCCAGAAGTTTCGGTGTAAGCATCCCAAAAATTATGAGTTGATATTGTATAGAGTTTGATGGCCGCAGTATTCGTATAATTGCAAAAAACCAAACAGTTATCCTCATCTTTTTTATAAATATTTTGAATTTCGCAGGTTAATATTACTTTTTGCTGAATAGTGTAAGAAGGGGTGAAATAAGTCACCATTTGTCTGGTTACATCAGAAGGACTTCGCTCATAAGTCATCAACTTATTGTTTAGAGGAGTAAATACTGTGGGATAGTTCCCGTTATCCACAACCCTTTGAGCACGAATGCTGCCAACATCATTATACACTTCAAATTTGCCGCTTCGATAAGAAACATAAAGCATCGAATTCTCAACTGCAATAGCCTCAAAATAGGGAAACGGTGGGCTGACAATCACATGGATGTTCCATTGTAGTTGCCAATCAATAGTGCTAAAAACTGATACATCGCCTGTATATCTTCCTGCAATATAAAACAATTGGGCATCGCTACTTACTGCCGTACCGCAATAATCGGTGGTAAGAGTTTTTATGGGCGATAAAGTAAAGGTAGAATCTATTTTACTTATTTTAATTTCGCTGGCATTTTTGGTTACTACAATAAGATATTTTAGTTTTTTTGGCAGGGATGTAATATAAATTTTCTGAAATTTCCGTGTTTCGTTTATGCCATCAGAAGCCCTGATTAAAACATAATAGTAGCCCGTAGGAATATGAATGTCCAGAATTTGCATGCTTGTGTTTATATCAAAGCAATTGTTTTCGGGATAAATTACAGGGGCATGAATTACTGTGATAAACGACTCGTCAGTAACACTGATATCAATACTGCTGAGTTTATGGTCATCGCAAACATTAGCCACAACAGGAATATAATCGTACATATTGAACATCTGATTTTCCGAAGGTTTGCTAAATGTAATTTGCGGACCAAATGTATCGGATTGTTTTTTACAGGAGGGACATACGAAAACCATCAAACATAAAGTAAGAAATAAGAGTTTTCGTTTTTTCATGGTTAATGGCAATTTCAATTTTACAAATGTATAAAAAATCGAGTAATACAAGATTTAAAAATTTTATTTTAAGCGCAGTATTTTTTAGTATTTTTTTTGATAAAATAAAGAATATCAAAATGAAGAAATAACTGTAAATAATGCTTGATGAGATAAAAAGGATTAATAATACTAGCAAAAGGACTGTTGATACTTACAAAATGAATAACGATTCCGGATAAAGGATTTATGATACAATAAAGAGGAGTAATGATACTTTATATTGAATTATTGTCACCATATATCGGAATAGAGACATTATAAAAAGGAGTGTTGATACTACAAAAAGGAAGCCCGCTACCAAAAAAAGGAGTAAAAAATGGAGTATCAAGGAAAATATATCAAGTAACGTTTTCCATTAAATCAGTATCAAATTATCGGAATTAATAATGTAAAATAATCATTAGAAAAATTAGATACAATATTTTGACAAACAAGACTATAAAAGAAATGAAAGAAATATTGAATTTATTGATAAGATTGTAAGGTTAATTCTCTATTCTTTTTCCTTTACCAAATTAATAAAATAATTAATTTTGCCCGCAATACTTAAAATCCAGATTTATGAAAAAAGATACTCAAATATTCGACCTCATTCAAAAAGAATACGAACGTCAATTGCATGGCATAGAACTCATCGCTTCCGAAAATTTTGTCAGCGAACAGGTACTTCAGGCTATGGGCTCGGTGCTAACCAATAAATATGCCGAAGGCTATCCCGGCAAACGTTATTATGGCGGTTGTCAGATAGTAGATCAAACAGAACAAATTGCTATCGACCGTGCCAAACAATTGTTTGGAGCTGAATATGCCAATGTGCAACCACATTCGGGCGCTCAGGCCAATATGGCAGTTTTGATGACCTGTTTGAAACCTGGCGACACATTTATGGGATTGAATCTTTCGCATGGCGGACATCTTTCGCACGGTTCGCCTGTAAATTCGTCGGGTATATTATATAAGGTGGTTGCTTATGGTGTTGAAGAAGAAACCGGCACTGTGAACTACGATAAAATGGAAGAAGTGGCTTTGGCCGAACGTCCGAAACTGATGATTGCCGGTGCATCGGCTTATTCCCGCGATTGGGATTTCAAACGCATGCGCGAAATAGCTGACAAAATAGGTGCCCTACTGATGGCCGATATTGCACATCCTGCCGGACTTATTGCCAAAGGATTGCTTAACAACCCGGTTCCTTATTGTCATTTCATCACCACTACCACACATAAAACCCTCAGAGGACCCAGAGGCGGTATGATTTTGATGGGAAAAGATTTTGAAAATCCATGGGGTTTAACCACACCAAAAGGCGAAATAAAAATGATGTCGGCATTGCTCGATTCAGCGGTATTCCCAGGCATACAAGGTGGGCCACTGGAACATGTAATTGCATCCAAAGCTGTTGCTTTTGGTGAAGCACTCAGCGATTCTTATGCTGAATATATGGCACAGGTTCAAAAAAATGCAGCCGTAATGTCGAAATGTTTTACAGAAAAAGGATATAAAGTAATTTCAGGAGGCACCGATAATCATCTTATGCTGATTGATCTTCGTAACAAATTCCCTGAAATTACAGGTAAAGCGGTTGAAAACACTTTGGTGAAAGCTCATATTACGGTTAATAAAAACATGGTGCCGTTTGATAGCCGTTCGCCTTTCACCACTTCAGGGTTGAGGGTTGGAACACCTGCCATCACCACCCGTGGGATGAAAGAAATCCACATGCCCATGATTGTTGATTTGCTTGACGAAGTTATTGCCAATATTGAAAGCGAAACGGTGATTGCTTCTGTAAGCGAAAGAGTGCAGAAAATGATGCGCGACTTTCCGTTGTTTGCTTATTAAAAAGGTATTGGATCAATCATAAGATAACTTCTCTGTGTAACTCAGTTTAAAACTCTGTTTCCTCTGTGGTTAAAAGAGTACTTGATTTTCTAAAAAAACATTACCTTTGAACTCATGAAAAGACTTTATCTCATCCGTCATACCGATGCAGCCGAGGCTGAAGCAGGCGCCAAAGATGCAAGCCGTAAACTGCATCCTTACGGTATTGAAAAAACCAAAAAACTAGCAAAGTATTTTGATGAGCATGCTGTTGTTTTCGATTGTATGGTTTCGAGTCAGGCAGTTCGTGCTTTTGAAACTGCAGGCTTATTAGCTCATGCACAAAATTTTCCTGTTGAGAAAATTATGAAAGACAGGCGTATTTATTTTTGTACTTCTACTGCCTATTTTGATATTCTTTACGAGTTGGATGACAAGCTTGCCTCAGTAGCTGTGGTAGGCCATAATCCTTATATTACTGAATTTGCCAATTATTTTCTAAAAGAGAAAATCACATCTATGGATACTTCTGCTGCGGTTTGTATAGAAATAGATGCTGATAAATGGACCGACATAAATATGGCTGATTACACTACCCTTTTTGTAATCAATCCTTAATCGCCTTCAATGCTATTTGCCTCTATCGACATAGGAACCAATGCAGCCCGACTGTTGTTTTCTACTTTTATTCCTAACAACAAGCAATTTAGACTATCAATTATTTGAAAAACGGAGGTTCTGTTTAAAACTATTATAAGAATTAATAATTAATTAATATACAGTGTTTAGGAAAATATTATTTTTGGAGTTTAAATCCAGAATTTATTTTCTATTAAACTTAAAAATTGAACCAGAAACAAAAACCTGAAATCTTAAACAGAGAAATTAGTTGGCTCTATTTTAATGATAGGGTATTACAAGAAGCTGCCGATAACCAAAATCCATTAATTGAACGTCTTAGGTTTCTCGGTATTTTTTCTAATAATAGAGACGAATTTTTTCGAGTACGTGTTGCAACTCTAAATCGCTTATTAAAAATCAGGAATTCGCAACAGAGTGGTTTTTCTAATCCCAGGAAAATATTAAACGATATAAATGATATTGTAAGCACTGAAGAAAAAAACTTTATGGAGATTTATCAACAAATCCTCCACGAACTGGCTAAACAAAATATTTTTATTCTGAATGAAAAAGAACTTTCTGCAGAACAAGGTATTTTTGTAAAAAAATATTTTCTTGAGAAAATAAGAGTCGGATTATTTCCTATAATGTTAAACAATTTAAAGGATGTTTCGTCACTCAGAGATAGGTCTATTTATTTGGCTGTAAGTCTTAGCAAGAAAAGCAGGACTGCAAAAGAAGATTATGCCTTAATTGAATTACCAACAAAATCTATTTCAAGATTCATTATTCTTCCTTCTGAAGGGGATAAGAAATTTGTGATTTTGCTGGATGATGTAATACGTTATTGTTTATCGGATATTTTTTCAGTTTTTGGGTGGGATTCTTATAATGCCTATACCATAAAAATTACTTTAGATGCAGAAATAGATATTGATACCGACGTTTCGAAAAGCTTTCTCGAAATCATGACCGAAAGTTTGAAACAACGAAAAAGCGGCACTCCTGTTCGTTTTGTTTACGATGACTCTATCCCTACAGGGCTTCTAAAAATTATTACCAAACGATTAAAAATTCATAAAGACGATCCTATGCGAGGTGGCGGACGCTATCATAATTTTAAAGATTTTATGAATTTCCCGAATTTGGGACACCCCGAATTAGAATACCCTGCTCTGCCTCCTTTAGGTCATAAAGACCTTCCACCCAACAAAAGCATACTTTCAGTGATTCGAAAAAAGGATATTATGTTGCATTTTCCTTATCAATCTTTTCAAATAATCATTGATATGTTGAGAGAAGCCTCTATTGACCCAAAAGTACGCTCCATCAAAATGACCATTTATCGCGCAGCTAAAAATTCAGGGGTGATTAATGCCTTGCTTAATGCGGCACGAAATGGCAAACATGTTACCGTTTTTATGGAACTTCAGGCACGTTTTGACGAAGAAGCTAATATATATTGGACAGAAATGCTTCAGGAAGAAGGTGTACGAGTAATTCAGGGCATACCGGGTTTTAAAGTTCACAGTAAACTTATCCTTATCCGAACTAAAGAGAATAATGCCAATGTATATTATGCAAATATTGGTACAGGAAATTTTAATGAAGATACGGCCAGAGTATATGCTGATGATAGCCTGCTGACCTGCGATCCTAAAATCACTGCTGACGTGGCTAATGCTTTTAATCAAATGGAAGCAAACTATCGACCCTTAAAATACAAAACATTAGTAGTTGCTCCGTTTATGATGAGAGCTTATTATCTTAAACTTATTTCAACTGAAATTCGGAATGCCAAAGCAAAAAAACCAGCTTGGATTATCCTTAAACTTAATAATCTGGTTGACGAAACGATTGTTCAAAAACTATATAAAGCAAGTCAGGCAGGAGTAGTAATTAAACTTATTGTCAGAGGAATTTGTGTGCTTAAACCCGGAGTGAAAGGATTGAGTGAAAACATTGAAGCCATTAGCATTGTAGATCGTTTCTTAGAGCATTCTCGTGTGCTGGTGTTTTGTAATGGTGGTGATAATAAATATTTCATAACCTCTGCCGACTGGATGATGCGTAATTTTGATAACCGAATTGAAGTGGCTTGCCCGATAAATGATAAAGAATTGCAAAAAGAGCTTATGGATATGCTTCAAATTCAATTAGCAGATAATGTGAAAGCCCGCGATTTGGCAAGCAAAACCATTAATGAATATGCAAAAATATCAAAGAAAAAAATTCATTCGCAAAATGAAATCTATAAGTATTTTAAAAAATCATTCGATAATAGAAAACCTGAAATTTAAGCTACTACTAATCTTTTTACACCCATGAAAACTCTTTATATTATCCGACATGGTAAATCGTCGCACGACGAAATTTATAAATCAGACCTGAACCGACCTTTATTGAAAAAAGGCGAAGAACGAACCAAATTAATTGCCCAATTTTTAAAAGATAATGCTTACACTTGCCAGTTGATTCTTTCAAGCAACGCCGTCAGAGCTATGGAAACCGC
>CAYYQJ010000149.1:0-6849 GCA_964473775.1 uncultured Bacteroidales bacterium
GGTTGGCTAAAATGAACGGGAAATTTATTTATATCAATCGCAAATTGATGTTCCATCGTATTCATTCTGAATCTCAAACCGTAATTCAAATTAAAAATAACAATAGGATGACAGAAGAAGAAATGATATTTACATCAATTTGGAACAAAACCATTGCTCGATTACTCATGAAGGTCTACAGATATAGCTCTAAATTAAATGTAAATATTTTAAACTAAATGAATCTACTCACACTATTCGTACTCTTGTAATAATTCGTTGACAAACCCTTTTATTTTCTCATAAGGTTTCCCGTTCAATGAAAATAAAGAGAAAATATAAGCATCTTCAATGATCAAATCATTCCTTTTATAAAAATTTAGAAATGATTGAATTAATCCTTCATTGTTGTAACGAGCTTTGACATATCGTTTTTCTGTTTTTGTCTTCTTGTTCTCAAAATAAATGTGATTATGACACACTTTTGCAATGGGACAATTCACTACTATATATCCTAGCTTGTGAATTTGTAGGGCAATATCATTGTCCTCAAATGCATTGATATATCCTGCTGAGAAATCAATTTTTTCAATAATCTCCTTTTTAAACAAAGTAGATCCACCAGGTACCCAATCACATAAATACCATTGGGTTGCGCGGATATCTGTTTCTTCTAGATTATAATCTATGAGTGAAAATTTTATAAAGCCATCTGTTATTCGAAACTTACCTCCATTGAATTGAATTTTTCCATCAGGAAAAACTGTTTTGCTTGTTACTGCCATTATCCTTTTATCGGATAATGCCCTGATAAGTATCTCCTCAATCCATCCCTCTTTAATATAAATATCATTATCCAAATAAACAACATAATCTCCTTTTGCTTTTTTTACTGCTTCATGTCGCCCACCCGGGCAGCCTAAATTCTTATCAGAAAATGTTATAAAAACATCACTCTTGTCTTTTAGGTGCATTCTCAAATAATCTTGACTTTCTGGCAATGAACAATTGTCAAATAATATAATTTCATGAGGAATCTGGACAAAAGATTTTATGTTTTCAATACATTGTATAGTCTGTTCTTTTTTTTCATACGACAAAATAACAAATGAAACCAATTTATCAAACACTCCACTTCTAATCTCCATTCTCAATTTGGCTTCAGATTTAATTTGTGCAACTTTTATTTTTTCTGGTATATTATTTTCCGGATATTGTAGAGTGGACTCTTTTTGAAAAACTACCTCGGGAAAATATGCAATAGATAAATCTGGGAAATGAAACGCTGCTTTCATTGCAATATCATATTTTTGGGCACCATCAAATCGGGAATCATACAAACCTATCTTCACAAAAACCTTTTTATTTATTATATTAAATTGACTTAACTCTTCGCGTTGCAGCAATAAAGAAAAAATGAATTGTTTATCCGATATAAAATCATTTGGAGTAAAATCAACCGCAGCTATATGGTTTCCACAAATACCAAAAAGAGTATCCGGTTTCAACTTGATTTCATTCATGGCTAGTTCAATAGCAGCTTCTTCAATACAAGTATTAGTGTTTAAAATAATAATCCAATCGCCGGAAGAATCGATAATTGCACCATTCAATGCAGAACTTATTCCTTTTTCATTTTTATATATATATAATTTAAATTGTGAGTTTGTTTTATACACAGAAAGATTAGACATTGCTTCAGGAGTGTAGGAAGGATCAATTACAACAACAACTTCTAAATCATGATAAGTTTGAAACAAAACTGATTCAATTGCATTGTTTAAATGAGCAGATTCGTTTTCAACGACTAAAATCGCACTAACTTTCATGGTGTTATATGCAGTAACTTCGTTGTTTGTTTTCATGACCATAAAATATCCAAGAAAATATTTTGCCTTTCTTATGAACCTTTTGACGAAAATAATTGTAGTGAAATTAAAAAGAATACTCATAAAATATCTGCCTATTTTATTATTTTGTTTCATATAATTATTGATTTGCCTTTCTTTTAAGAGATGTATGTTTTTGATTTAGAATTGCATTATAAAGTTGCGAAAGCCGAAAAGCATAATTCCCAAATATTAAGCATATCATCGCTTTGATTTTTACAAACATAGTGCTTTTTCTATAAAGTGCTTTAAAAAAATAGCTATTTGCCTTTCGTTTGTTTTTAGTTTTTAGATACATCAGCCCATTATTCAAATTTAATAACCCCATCGTACGCTCATATTGACAAGAGGAGAGGTCGTTTTTGCATTTGTCTAACAGTACCATATCGTTATGAATACATTTCTCAACATCCCTGGTAAGACTTTTCGAACTCAAATAATAAACGCCTAATTGCTTCGGAATAAATGTGAACCTATTTGTTTGTTTAGCCACTCGCAACCACATGTCAAAGTCTTCTATCCCAATTAAATCTTTATTCTCATCAAAAAATCCTGCTTTATCAAGTACTGATTTTCGAACAACGACACTTGAATTTGCAATGCAATTCCAATGCAACAATAAATCAATATACGCATCTTTATTTGAAATCTGTCTGCCAACAAATTGTTGAGTCATATCTGCTGTTTTATTTCCTTCTACAGTAAAATTATGGTAAATAAAATCTCTGTTTCCAATATATGACAAACACATTTCAAGTTTATTTGGAAACCAATAATCATCAGAATCTAAAAAACAAATCCATTCCCCTCGCGACTGCCTAATACCAATATTTCTTGGCTTAGCAGGTCCTCCCCAATTTTCAGACCACAGATAAGTGATATGCATTCTTTCTCTAAATGAATCAGCAATTTCTTTTGAATTATCATTTGAACCATCATCACAAACAATAACCTCAAAATCCTTAAAAGTTTGTGATTCTATAGACTTTAATGCAATAAACAACCTTTCGGCACGGTTAAACGTTGGAATAATGATGGAAAATAATATTTTTGGCATTAATTTATTGCTCTTTTATAGAATTAATTGAATCAAATTTGTCGTGGAGGCTTTGTTCTAACAATAAAATTCTACATATGTTTTCTTTCGTAAATTCATCTACCTCCGAAATAAATAATTTACGAATCGCTTCCAGAATCATTGCCCCATTTTTATTACCATGAAAATGATAGTTGTGATAAATTTCAGCCCACTTAAAATACTGATTAGTTGAAAAATCATTTTTAAAAATTTGGGTAAGAGTACCCATTCCCAAATGTAACAAATTATTATTGGAACGGTAAGGGAAATCACATATTTCCATGCCATTCTTTCTAATCCCCTTATAAAATAGTGATGAAGGATACCCATCATTTATAAATGCATAATTATTTCTATTCCAAACCAATGATGGATCAATAAGGATAGAACTAACATGAGGGTTTCCCAAGTAAGTTCCATCCGACTGAAATTCGCCAACCACAGCAGCTTTATGGCTCGATATAAAGGAAATCGAATCTTTTATCGTGTTTCTATTCAAAATGATTACATCTGAATCTAGTATCCAAATATATTTGAACGGTTTTTTTATTTCCTTTTTATGTTGCAATAAATACTTTAACCCCTGATTCAAAGCCGGTCCATGATATTTTTGTTTTTTATTGCATATCAAACTAATTAAATCTTCTTTTTCCAATGCTTTCAATAACGCTTGCGAGCCATCTTGCGAATTGTTGTCAACAACAACAATCTTTGCAATCCTTTCGGTGCCATGATTTCTGAAAATAGAAAACAAAAGGAGCGAAATCAATTCAATCGTATTGAAGTTAACAATCACAATGGCAACATTATCGTTGCCTAACGCTGGGTTTGTTTCTTCATGCCAATTATTTCTAAAGTACCTTTCTTTTAAGGCATGAATTGGTAATTTAATAAAATTAAAACCTTTTGATGGGCTAAAAAAAATATTTTTCGACAACTTATTCACAATCAATGGTATCATATTTGTATTATTTAAACAAATGATATAAGTAATAAACAACTCTAAACCAGTTATAACTACAATTTTTTATTACTTTGTACAACATATGTTTTTGACTCAAATGTACTGTTTTCTCTACATTTAATTGGCGAAATTCATGCTGCACCCGAAAAAAGAAATCCTTTCTATATTTCTTATGAATTCGGTTAAATAAATGATTAGAATAAAAAGAGAACAAAAGTTCCTCATAAAAATGTTTGTACCCTTCTATATTATTAATATTTTCTTTTGTAAAAAAAACTTTTAACCTTGTCATAATTTCAAATATATCAAAAGGCTTACGATTATAATCAGCTTTACCTGTAATACTATTCCCATGAACCCTGTAACAATAAACAACATCCCTAACGATACAAACTTTATTCGCTTTGATGGTTGTCATCACTGTAAAGGGATTATCTTCCCAACATAAGCCTTCATAAAATAAAAAGTTATATTGATTTACAAAATCTCTTAAAAATAATTTATTCCATACTGCATTTGTGTTTATGACTTTCTTTCTGTCAGCCACAGACACTACTATATCAGTTTCAAAAGTATTGATAATAGTATTAATCCAAGTTGATTTTGATTTTTTTTCTAGTATTGAATAGTAAATATCCACCATGCCCATCACAATATCTGCTTCATTCTCTTTAGCCATGTAATAAAGTTTCTCAAAAAAATCGGATGATACCCAGTCGTCGCTATCCACAAACCCGATATATTCTCCAGTTGCCACTTTTATTCCTGCATTTCTTGCAGCAGACAAACCTGCGTTTTCTTGATTTATAATCCTGATTCGTGAGTCTCTTTTTTGATATACCTCCAATATGGATTGTGTGGAATCTGTTGAACCATCATTAACGCATATAACTTCAAACCCTGCCAACGTTTGATGAATAATAGAATTTAAACATTCAGAAATAAATTTTTCAGAATTGTAAATTGGAACAATAATACTAATTTTTGGATTAATTTCTTTCATAACAATTTCTAATAATGAACAATATACTTACTATTAAAATTTTATGATTGACAAATATTATCGTTTTGTTCATCCATTACTATTTTAATCCGTCTTTTAATTCCTTGTATAATCTCCATTTTTTCTTTTTCAATAAAAAATGGTTTAGGATTCCAATCAATTTTTGACCAAAAGTCTATACCAAATAAATTCAATATACCTCTGATAATACGATAAATAAGCGGATACCTTATTGTTAAATACTTGATGTATCTATTTTTTATCTTAATTGGCTCATATATCGGAAATTGCAAATCTTTTAAAATAGAAATCCTATAATCTGCTGAATTGCCAAAAAATATTACAGGAATTCCCATTGCAATGCATGGCAAAACACAATGAAGTTTGGTTGTAATAACCAAGGATGCCTCATCCCTATACAATTGTAAAATTTGTTTAGCCATTTGATATTTAACGTCTTTATCCCATAATGATTCGACATCGTGTGATAAGGTAATTGTATTTTTTGTAATAAATGCTGGTAATTCAATATTTTTTGTATCAACCAAAAAAACTTTACCATTTTCAGGTTCTTTATCTCTTTTTGGAAATGTTAGTGTTAAACATTTACTATAAAATGCACCTACTCCTCTGTCTAACAGCATTTCCATTGTTTTTCTATCCCTGCACCCAATCGGTTCGTGATGTTTTAGAAAATTGATTGACTGAGGGTTTAAAAAATATTCGATGCTTTCATTCCAATCTGTTATATGAAAACCAAAAAAAACCGGAATGATGCAATCAGCAGGAGGAAAACATCTTTCAGGAAAATGTGAAAACCATCCTTGCATAATCAATAAATGCTTTTCCTTTTCATTAACTTCTTTTAGGAAATCACGATCAAATTTTACATCTATTGAAGGGAGAAACTGTTCAATAGCAAGACTTTGAATTTGATCACCAAGATTAGAAGATGTAGTATATGTTAAATTCGCACATTTCATAATATTAAATTTTATGTTTTTATCTATCTATCTTATTTGCTCATACAATGCTTTTTCAAATATTGCAGGATCAATATAAAAATCATAAGGACTAGGTCCATATTTCGGTGAAAGTCGCTCGTTTTCACTTTTGCCTAATATGCAGTTATAATTCAAATTTGCAGCAGCAGATAAAGAATACCAATGTGGAAAAATATGATCAGAAGGCATTAGTTCTAAAACTTTAGTTCCGGGCTGACAAAAAGCAAGATTTGCCAGAGCAGCACCATGCGCACCAATTACAATTTCAGCTTCAGCAAAACGGGCAGGAGTTTCCATGTGAATGCTAGGTTCAAATACTTCAAAACCTAACTCTTCTAAAATCGGGATCAATTCATTTTCGTTGCTTATTTTCCTTGAAGTATTGCGAGGGATATAGAGTCTTCTGAATTTTTTTGCAGGCTTTTCTGTAAACTCATTCCTTAAAAATTCAACCAACCATTGCGGATAAACACGTCTGTATCCGGGAAAGCTAGGAACAATTAATCGTTCAAACTGATAAGCTTTTCCTGTTTCAGGAAGAATACATTTGCTTATAGGTATCCCAAGTCTTTTCAATAAAATCTCTGCAAATGAACTTGGAATCGGACAATACACAAAATCAACATCAGCTATTGAAAATCCTGCTTGTCTGTACAATTCAAACCTTCCCAATGTATCCAGCAAAAAATGGCTATAATTTGTATCAGACCAATCACTGCAAATTGACAGGCAACTTCCTTTTATTTTTTTTAATTTATACTTTTCAGTTGAAAAACTCAATTCATTAAAATTACCTCCATACCATGATAACTCCGGAATCCAATATCCTTCTATATTCATTACCCATCCATTTCTACCACAAACAGATGCACTTTTTAATTCAAGAAAGATCGGAAGAGCACACGTCTGAACTCCAGTCACCTGAAGCTATC
>CAYYQJ010000150.1:0-6816 GCA_964473775.1 uncultured Bacteroidales bacterium
ACGGCTCTGAACACTCTTTCCCTACACGACGCTCTTCCGATCTCAGCAATTCCTGCTTTTTGTTGGCAATAGATACCTTTACCTGCTGATAATCGTCGGTATTGGTTTTACCATCGGCTTTCAATCGGTCGAGCTGGTCTTCATACTTTTTGCGTTCGCCTTCCAAAAAAAGAATTTTCGATTGAATAACAGCCAAATCGTTATCCAGATTTAAATTCAAGCGTTCGTGACATTTTTCTAATAGTTCCACCAACATCTCTTCACGCGACACCAGCTTTTCGTGATTAAACACTTTTTTGTCGTACGATAGTTTCAGTTTATCGTAATCTTCCTGAGTGGTTTTATAAAGGTCGGTTTTTGTTTTTTTGTTTATTTCCAGTTCTTTCAATTTCTTTTTCAGCGCATCCATATTGTCTTGATTGTGGTCTTGCCAATCCTCAAGTGTATGTTCGGCCTTGGGAATTTCGTAGCGTACGGCTGCCAGGTCTTCATTAATTAAATCAATCAGTTTGGCGGTTTCTTCCGAATTGGCAAGATTAAAAATCCTGTTGTCGTAAGATTCGTTGAGGTTTATTTCTGAGGTTCCTTTTTTATTATTTCTTTGATAAATCACAAATTGTTCGTTTGCTTTTCTTACCTGAGAGCCGCTAAAAGGATTGTTTTTTAAGAAACTATCGAATTCGTCGAGAATGATATTTTGTCCACCAATGTTGATGATTACCGATTTTTTCTTTACCAGCATGTTGTTTTTGTAATCATCATTTTCTTCAATTTTCCATACAACATTAATCTTATCAGGATAAACCAGTCCGGTGTTGTCGCCATTAAGCAGGATGTAGAAGTTATCCACTCTGGCCTTTTTGGGATTCTTATCATTTGGTGTTACAATAGGGATATGAATCTTGGGTAAGGTTTTACCATCAATACCCTTGGTTCTTTGTTCAAGATTTTCGAGTTTGCCTATAAAAACAGGCATGTTTTTAATCACATCCTTATTGAAGTTTACTTCTTTATAGAAATACCAATAATCAGAAAAATCGTAATTCTTTCGGAAATTATCTACCTGGTCAACAAAAGATTTTCCCGGCTTACCACCTCTTTTTCCTGCATGTTTTCCGCAAAAAATATAGGCCCAATATTCTTTGTTGTCTTTCCAAACCCATATCTTGTAAATACCATCCACGGTGCCATCATCGTTCAATGGCAGAATGCCTTTTTCATAAGCATAACAGAAAAATCCCTTGTTAATCATGCGGCCATTTAAGGTGTTTAACCAAATATCGTCTGAATTGGAATAGCCCTGTTTTTCGCAGCCTTCTTTCCAGATAACCACGCCTTCAAACTGTGAGAAAGGAGGCAAATCATTGGGAATGATGGTGGGCATGGAACGCCCGCAGGTACCATAAGGAATCATTAGGTAATTGATGAGTCCTGAGCGGGGATTCACTTCTCTGTCTTTATCATATTGAAATGCACAATGCCACACAGGATTTTTCTTTTCGCCGGGCTTCCAAACATAAGAATAGGGTATCACTTCTCCAGCTTCATTTTTGCCCCGGCCTTTCATTACTATGGTTTCATTAATATCACGCCAGTAAACATCATTAAAGTAACGGAAGATTTCATAATCTCCCATCCGTAATACCTTCTCGTTGGGTTGATGCAGCAAATCGAAAATGTCGGTTTTATACTGATCTGTAAGTCGGTAAGAAATGTCCGATTCTTTTAACTGGTTTTCATCAAGATACTTTTGGGTGTTGAATCGTTGTAAGATACATTTTTGTATGTCAGGCGGAGTCAATTTAGAAAACTGCCTCTTTGAAACATCCAGACTGTCGCAATATTGCAAAAAGAAGGTTTCCAGCCACTCGTAAGCCATATCAAAGTTGTTGGCATCTTTCCATGAGCCTGTGCCTTCTATCTGTGTAAAAACCACTGTGTCGTAAACTGTTTTTTTGTTTACTTTTTCTTTTCTGCAAAATCCTGCCAAATCAGCTCTAACCTGAGCGGAGTCAATACCTAAATGCGAAATGCTTGCCTTGAAAGGTTTATCCACTGCCACTTTTTTTCCTATGGTTTGATTGTAGGAAGAGTCAATCCAGGAGCGCTCTTGCGAAATTTGATAATGTGAGATGCACCCCAGATTGATGGGGTGATGGTCTTTCACATCTTTGCTCGATAGGAAATTGATATTATCGGCTGTATAGCCCATATTTACCAGCATAGATAGCAGATTATTCCCGAAAATCAGATAATCATAAGCAGTGGTATAGGTTCTTATACCGAAATTGTCCTCATTGTTGGGACCAATAAATTTGCCATCAAAAACGCCTAACACATATCGGCTGCCACATTGATTTTTACTGAACTCTGCTCTCAGTTTAAATATCTCTTTCCAATCATCTGTTGTTTTCCTGCTTTTATCGTCTTCCTTGTTTTGACCTGAAGATAAAAGAGGTTGTATGAAAACAATACATAACACAATACCCAAAGTCACTATAAATCTATTAAAGAATTTAGCAAACAAGTTCCAACGTAAGGTATTTGATTTGAACCTCATATCAGGCACAAATGTGTAATAAATGTATCATAAAAACTATAAGTCGCGTTTTATACGAGATATAGCCAAAAAGGTTTTATACTCTTTTTGGAATGATATTTTGTTTATCCCTTAGCCGGAGGAGTTGCAACAAATCAGGAAAAATTACAAATCACAAAAAACAAATCACAAATAAATCCCAAATAATGAAAAATCAAATTTCAAAACCTTTTGATTTACCTGTATGCCGATGGTTCAACGTCCATCTGATAAAGTAAAAAGGCAATAGTGTTTGCTATTGCCTTCTAAAATTTATCATCCGGTGGTTACTGAACCTGTGGTATGATTTAGTTCTGAACCAAACATACTGTGAGGTATAGAAAATATGGCCAGAGTAATTATCGCTGCTGCTATGATAAACCATGGATTGAATTTTTTACGGTTCATAAACAGAGCCACCGCCCATGCCAGGAAAGCAATCAGGGTTTTGTTGTCGGTTAAATCCCATCCAAAAGGTACTCCTGTCCATAATTCGCCAAAAGCATATTTTTGAACCAGTGGACCTAAAATCATGCCGCCTATCAATAACAATCCAAAGGTGATGAACATATACAAACGTGCTTTGTCTATTTTAAAACCAGCCAGTAAGCCTGTTAAATTAGCCAGCAACATCCCGATAAACATGAATAAAATATGAGGAATTAATATAAAGGCAGGCACATCTCCTTTATATCGAATCACAACGGGCTTTTCTTCCAAAACCGGATAAGTGCGATCGCCTGTTCTGAACAAAAAATAATATTCCAGTTTTCCTGCAGGGGGTTGTTTGGGAAGATAGGCTGTCATTACACTTCCGGTTCTTTTCATCGGAACCGTATCCCATTTATCCTGATTCAAATCCTTGCGATTTTCTTTGGTATTGTATTTTCGGTATAGCATAAAACCCCGTACTGAATTATCATCCACAGGCAGTTTTATTTCGCAATCCGACAAACTGCTGTGTGAGCGGTCGAGTGTGAATTTATAAACTTGTCCACCTATATTGGCAGTAGTTTCTTTTGGATAAGTAGGTCCGGTGGTTCGCTGATAATAGGCTGCAGATATTGTAATTAATATAGCCAATACAATTGAGACTATCCATCCTACTATTCGCCTTGATTTACTAATTTTTTTTGTTGTCATTATTTATGATTTTTACAATTGAATTAACAGTACCATTTTCTTACCGCTGCGCATCACATCCACATTGATGGTTTGTCCGGCAGAAAAGTTTTTCATTCTTTCCATATATTCATAGATATCATTGACAGGTTTTCCGTTGAGGCCTACAATGATATCTCCTTTTTGCATTCCGCCTCTGAATGCGGGCGCATCAGGTGTAACTCCTGCAGCCATAACACCTTTAATATCCTGATTGGCAAAATCGGGCATAATACCCAGGGTAACTTTCATCCCCGAACGGTCGCTGCTTTTGTTTTTTGGGCCGGCTTCTTTAAAAGCCATGGGGTAATTGTTTTTTGCAATATCTGATATCACTTTAAAAGTATAATCAGATATCAGATGCATGCCGTTGCAATTAATTTTATCATAATCATCAGCGGGCGTATGATAATCGCCATGCACTCCGGTATTAAAATATAAAACAGGAATACTATCACCATAAAAAGAAGCATGATCGGAAGGGCCGTAGCCTTCTTTGCTGAAGGATAGTTTTAATAAATTGGTATCGTTGTCTTTTTTCAAAATTTCTTCAGCTTCGGCAAAGGTTCCTACACCACCTACCGATAAGGTTCCTTTTTCATTCAACCTACCCACCATGTCAAAATTCAACATGAGTTTTATTTTTTTAGCATTAACAGGCAGATGTTTTACAAACCATTCAGAACCTAACAAACCCATTTCTTCTCCTGTAAAGGCAACAAAAATAAGATTGTAATTCAAGGCAAGTTTCGCATTGGCAAAACGTGAAGCCAAATCCAACACTGCTGCTGTTCCTGAAGCATTGTCGTCGGCCCCGTTATGCACGGCATTGGTGTCAGGATTTCTAGAACCTGAACCTTGTCCGCCCATGCCTAAATGATCGTAATGACCACCGATTACTATATAATTGTCGGTTTTCTGTGGACTCATAAGCATAGCTGCGACATTGTCGGTTTTAACTTTTACAGGAACATAATTGATGGTTACCAGCAGGTTTCTATTAATTTCAAAAGAATTTGGTTTCATTTTTTTGTTCAGAGAATTCTCTAAATCAACTATGGTTTTTTTGCTTTTCAACAGGATTTTATCAGCCGCTGCACGAGTTATGTTCATGGCAGCAAAACCTGATTTCGACCTGCCTTTTTCGGATGGAAGTGGCAATAAAACATCTTCTTTTTTCATTTCAGGACCACTGACCAGTATAATTCCTGCAGCACCTTTATCTTTCGCAGCAAGCATCTTGCTTCTATCAGTTTTGTATTGCGAATAACGGTTTTTACCTTTTTCGTCAGGGCCTCCGCGTAAAACCATTACCCATTTGTTTTTAACATCCAATCCATTATAATCATCCCAATCCAGACTATCGGTTTTAACTGAAAATCCGAAACCTGCAAAAACAATGGGTGCATTCAGCGTTGTATCATAACTATAGGATAAAGGCACATAATCTTTTTCTGCCGTCAGGCTTATATCGTCGCAAACAAAACTATTTTTGGAGCCCAGCGACATGCCTGTAGTTACTTCAAAATTCTGGTAACCTTTATCAAACAAAGGTTGTAGGTTGTTGGTATCAAAATATTTATTGATATAATCGGCAGCCATAGCAATTCCGGTTGTTCCTGGTTTACGTCCTCCCATAGAATCGGCAGCGAGGATTTTTACATGATGGCAAATATCTGCGCTTTGAGTAAATCCCGGGTTGATGAACCGCAATGCAATGATGGTGAAAAACAATGATTTTTTCATTTTTTCAATTAGATGATTAGTAAGCTACAAAATTAGGCTTTTTTAGGATATTCACTAATGATTGATGTCATTTCTAAAGTTTAAAGTCCGAAGTCCGAAGTTAGAGATCAGAAGTGAATTTTGAAGTAAGATTACAGGAATTTTTTACAATCAATGATAATTAATGCCTAACAATGACTCTTTAGCAATTTAACAATTCAACCATTCAACAATATAACCATTCAACCATTCATCCCCATCACACATTCGGTTTTCCAGGTTGTTTGAATATCTTTCTTACAGTTACCCATAGTTTCGACAGGCTGGGTGGTTTGTTGAGTAGTTGGAGTATAGCCTCTTTATCCTCTTGGGGGATTTTATCCGAATGTTTTACAAAGTCCTTACTAAATTCCAATACCTCAGCTGCAAACTCAGGCCTCAGCCGACAGGTACTTCCTACAATTCCGATAAACATTTTATCTGTAAAATAATACTCGTTAGAAACTCTGTTGATGAATTGCTGAGGTATTATTTTTTTAATCAGGCGGCCATAAGGCGACATGGCAATAATTATCTGATTCAGTTTGCGCTGACTCATCAACATGGGAGGAAATGTATCGAAATAGTGTAAAGTGGAATCATGATAGGCATAATTTCTCAGTGTGGGATGAAAACCAATTTCCAAAGGTTTATTATCGTGATAACAAAACTTCACTGTTTCGTTGAAAAGCAGGGTACACAACTGTAAAATTTCAGATAAATCGGTGTGCAGCATAATATTTCTTACCAATTCTTCGTCTTTAAAAGGCTGCTGAATAATAACTATCTGATGTTTGTTGTTTTGCTGAATGCTGCTGATATAGGTATCAGGCAATAAAATCCCAATAGCCCGCAATGCATCCACATACCCCTTATGATTATCGATAATCTGCTCTACGAGTTTTTTATTTTTAACCGGTAGGAAAGTTTTAACAATAAATTCATCTGCGCCTTGTTTTACCCTAAATGGTTTGGAAAAAAAGCCAAAATCAGAACACGTTTCTTTAATGGCAGTGTTTTGCAGCAGAAGGTCAATCTGTTCTGATGTAAGCGATATCATGGGATAGTTTTTGTATGCAAGTTCAAAAATAATCATTTTTATAATAATAGCAATAAAAAAATTCATATCAATTTGAATAGAATAATAAAATTGGAGCAATAAATTTATAGTAGCATTAATTTATTCAAAGAGATACAAAGTATTATCAATCAAAAAAACAGCCGCATTGGTATTGGTAATAAATACTCGGTTAAGCATTAAAAAAAACAGATCGGAAGAGCGTCGTGTAGGGAAAGAGTGTTCAGAGCCGTGT
>CAYYQJ010000151.1:0-3695 GCA_964473775.1 uncultured Bacteroidales bacterium
AAAGTTCCCGCCTGATACACCGGTCCGATTGGGGCAAGCATATCCATGATTTCTTTTCTACCACCATAAGCACCCACAGGCAGACCGCCACCGATAATTTTTCCTAAAGTGGTTAAATCGGGCATTACATTATAATATTCCTGAGCACCACCTTTTGCGAGACGGAAACCGGTTATAACTTCATCGAAAATCAATAAAGCACCGTATTCAGTAGCAATTTCGCGTAGTCCTTGTAAAAATCCATTGGATGGAAGCACAACTCCCATATTACCCGCAACTGGTTCTACAATAATGGCAGCTATATCTTTTCCCTTTTCTGAGAATATTATTCTTACAGAATCCAGATTATTGTATTCGGCAATAAGAGTATCCTTTGCAGTACTTGCTGTTACTCCAGGGCTGTCTGGCAAACCAAGTGTAATGGCTCCTGAACCGGCTTTAATCAAAAAACTATCGCCATGACCGTGATAATTTCCGGCAAACTTCAGAATACATTCTCTTTTTGTGAAGCCTCTTGCCAGTCGAATGGCACTCATGGTAGCTTCAGTTCCTGAATTAACCATGCGAACCTTCTCAACCGAAGGAACCATATCAATGATCATTTCGGCCATCAGGGTTTCATATTCTGTAGGGGCTCCATAACTGGTTCCCTTTTGTGCTGCTTCGTTTATTGCAGCCAATATGCTATCGTGGGCATGACCAAAAATCAATGGGCCCCAGGAAGCAACAAAATCTATGTATTGATTGCCGTCGATATCGGTAATATAAGCGCCTTTTCCTTTACTTATGAAAACCGGATTTAGTTTTACACTTTTAAAAGCTCTTACCGGAGAATTTACACCCCCGGGGATTAACTCCTGAGCCTTTTTAAATGCTTCTATACTTTTTGTAAATTGCATGCTTTGCTTGTATTAATTTTATTTTTTAGTATCTTTTTAAAACAAAAAAGACTATTAGCGGCAAGTAATGCTTGTTATTCCGCATAATAGTCTTTTTATTTTGAACAATTTTTATTTTAAGCGATTAAGAATATTGGCAGCTTCAACCGCATGATAAGTTATTATGATATCTGCCCCTGCTCTTTTAATTGAAGTCAGGATTTCCATCATCACTCTTTCGCCATCAATCCAATCGTTGGCTGCTGCGGCTTTCACCATTGAGAATTCTCCACTTACATTATAAGCTGCCACAGGCATTCTGAACTCTGTTTTTACTCTGTAAATAACATCAAGATAGCTGAGAGCAGGTTTTACCATCACAATGTCGGCTCCTTCAGCGATATCAAGTTCTACTTCGCGCATGGCTTCATTGCTGTTGGCAGGATTCATCTGATAAGTTGCACGGTTGCCAAATTTAGGAGCACTTTCGGCCGCTTCTCTGAATGGACCGTAAAATCCTGAAGCATATTTGGCAGCATACGACATAATAGGAATCTTCTCAAAATGATTTAAATCTAATTGCTGACGAATCACTCCAATGCGACCATCCATCATATCACTTGGTGCAATCATGTCAGCACCGGCTTTTGCCAATGAAATAGCTTGTCTGGCAAGAGTCACAAGTGTAGAATCGTTATCAACGTCTCCATCGATAATGGTTCCACAGTGGCCGTGGGTTGTGTACTCGCAATTGCAAACATCTGCAATGATATAAAGGTCTTTTATTTCTTTTTTAATAGCACGAATGGCCTGCTGTACGATTCCGTCAGTTTCGCAGGCAACACTGCCATCTTCATCTTTATGAGCAGGAATGCCGAATAATAATACGGCTTTTACTCCTGATGCATAAACGATTTTACATTCTTCTACCAGGTTTTCAACCGAAAGCTGGTAATTGCCAGGCATAGAGTTAATGTGGTTTCTAACATTAGTGCCTGAACACACAAATAAAGGCATTACAAAATCATCAACAGAAAGTTTTGTTTCTGTTACCATTTGTCTTAATACTCCGTTGTATCTCAATCTTCTTAATCTGGTTACCGGAAAATCCATAATCTTAGTTTTTTGAAATTAATATTTATTTATTTTTTAAAATAATCTGTAATTGCTTCACAAAGTCCTACAGCGTTCGATTTTTTTGCAGTGATTAATGGTTCAAAACCTTCATGCCGGATTGCTGCTGTGGTGGTTGCGCCAATACTTGCCATCTTTAGATTCCTTATTCCATCGTTATCATAGAAAAAACAAAAGTTACGGAAGGTGGAAGGACTGGTAAATAGTAAAAAGTCGTATTGATCCTGTTTAATCTTTTCTATAATGGTTTCATCTGCTGATGCTGGTTTTACGGTATCGTAAACATCAATGCGTTTCACATCATTCTGTTCCGAAAGTCGTGTCTCCAATGTATCTTCAGCGAGATTTCCCTGTATCAACAATATTTTTTGCTTTTCAGGTTTGATTGTGTTGTAAAACTCTTCCAGCATTTCCTCGGAAGTATTGCCCTGACTCATAAAATCGGGAGCATATCCGTAATAATCGAGTTCTGCTGCAGTTTTATTTCCAATCACCGCTTTTTTAAGCGTAGTTCCCAAATCGGTATTGCCTTTAATATCGCTTAAAAGTTTAAAGAAATTAGCCACCCCGTTTTTGCTGGTAAAAAATATCCAGTCAAAAGAGGCAACTTTTTTCAAAATTTCAATATCTTCAACAACAAGATTCATAGGAACAATTTCAATCATTGGCAAAGATAATAATTTTGCTCCTAATATTTTTAATAAATCTGGCAAATTATCTCCTTCTTGCAAGGCTCTGGTTGAAATTATCACTTTATCCTGCAATGGCAGACTGCCTTGGGCCTCCGGAAAATTATATTGTCTTATTGTTTCCAATATTTCTTTTCCTCCCATACTGTAAAGCTTGCGTGCCAGCGAAGCCGACACCACATTTGCCTGCTCAACGGGGGCAGATGCGGATTCTTTTAAAAATCTTATGCCATCAATGTCGGAAATGAATCCGGTAATATGAAAATGTCCGTCGGAAACATAACTATGACTTCCCACAGGTATCTGACATCCGCCTTCAAGCGTTCTTAAAAAAGTGCGCTCTGCCGAAGTGGTTACAAAAGTTTCGTGGTCATTGATTTTCGAAAGAATACTTTCTATAAAATCATCGTTTTCTCTTATCTCAATGGCAATGGCACCCTGCGCACAGGCCGGTATCATTACATCGGTGTCAATTAATTCGGAAATAAACTCACCCATTTCCAATCTCTGGAGCCCTGCAGCCGCCATAACCATCACATTGCAGTAGCCTTCCTCCATTTTTCTGATTCGGGTGTTTACATTTCCTCTTATCTCAACTATCTTAAAATCTTTATTTATCCTCAACAGTTGCGCTTTGCGGCGTAAACTGGAAGTAGCGATAATATCATCGGGGGTTAAATCGCTTAATTTTCTTTTATCCAAACTTATCAGTGCATCTCTCACATCTCCGCGTTTCAAAACTGCTCCCAGTTTTGCTCCTTCGGGAAAAGTGGTGGGTAAATCTTTTAAACTATGAACAGCCATGTCAATTTCATTATTAAACATGGCCACTTCGAGTTCTTTGGTGAACAATCCTTTATCGCCTATCTTTGATAAAGGAACATCCAGAATCTTATCACCTTTGGTTTTGATGATTTCTATTTCGAAAACTATATCTTTATGCTGCGCTTCGAGTTCTTCTTTTACACGGTATGCCTGATATAAGGCTAATTTG
>CAYYQJ010000151.1:3705-6779 GCA_964473775.1 uncultured Bacteroidales bacterium
CTGGTGCCTATGCGAACTGTTTTCATTAATAATTCATTGCAAATAATTCGTTCACCAGCTGAATATATTCCTGTTTCTTACCATTGTCAGTAATCGAACGAACGTTTGTTATCATAGTACGGATAAGTTTGTTGGTGATGTGCTCACCATATTCAGAAGCTTTCTGATAATCTATCTCTTTTGGGTTCTTTTTAAAACCTTCGAGTTCATTCTTGTGTATGCTTTGGAAACAATTGCTTATAGACTGAAATGTTGGTATCAGATTTCTTGAATTTACCCAGGTAATGTATTCTGCAACTACTTCTTCAATGATTTGTTCTGCTGCACAGATTTCTCCTCTTCTTTTTCCAAAAGTATCTTCTACAATATTGGTCAAAGTATCTACATCATACACAAAAACATTAGGAATTTCGGCCACTTCGTGAGCTACATTGCGTGGAACTGAAAGGTCGATAAAGAATAAAGGTTTGTTGTTGCGTATCAGCATGGCATATTCTACCATTGCTTTGGTGATTAAAGGCTTTTTTGAAGCGGTTGAGGATATTACTATGTTGTTTTCGAGCAATAATTCTTCCATTTGACTGAATTCTTCTGCACGTGCATTGTATCTTTCGGCCACTTCCTGAGCTTTCTGGAAAGTGCGGTTTACTATGGTAAAATTACTGCATCCTTTTTTAATCAGATTTTGTAGAGTTAACTCGCTGGTTTGGCCTGCGCCTATCAGCAATACATTTTGTTCGGTTAGTTTGTGTAATTGTTTGCTTGCAAGGTCAACTGCGGCATAACTAATGGATACGGCACCTTTGCAAATGCTGGTTTCGCTGCGAACTCTTTTGCCTGCTTCGAAAGCTTTGTTGAATAATCTGATTAAAACCGGACTTATCAGGTTGTTGCACTCGGAAATATTATAAGCATCTTTTACTTGTCCTACAATCTGATACTCTCCTAAAGCCATGGAATCCAATCCTGAAACCACATGAAACAAATGACGGGCTGCATCATTCTGTGATTTTCTGTAGAAATGCGAACATAAGGATTTATCCACCTTACGATAGTCGAAAAGGGTTTGTTCGAAGACTTCAAAGCCTGAAAATCCGCCATCTTCTTCGTAATCGACATAAATTTCGGTACGGTTGCAGGTGGAGATTATAACAGCACCAAGAATTCCTTTTGCTTTCAGCATGGGAACAAATCTCTTGATGTCTTCTTCGCAAAATACAAATTTTTCCCTTACTTCTATGGGCGCTGACTTGTGGTTTAATCCGAGTAGTTCTATCATAATTTTTCTTTCGACAGTTAAATTCGGATGCAAAACTATATACAGGTTCTGTTTTTTTTCTGAAGTTTTTCTGTGGTTTTCTTCAGAATTGAAATCGATGGTATTTTCTATTTAAAAAGGGCAGGTTTTGCCCCTTAACAGACCATCTTATTGAAGCACCTAACCGGTTGATATTAATAAGTATAATACCCTACTGAACACCCCCTGCCGAATCACTAAAAAACCACCTTAATAAATGTCCGATTTTCTGTGATATTAATCATTTTGACAAATCTCATTTTAAACCATCAATTCAGTCATTCATTCATGGCAGGGTTCCCTTGCTTCAATGAACAAAACTACAAAAATTTATTCAGCAGGCTTCAAATTTGTTTGCACAGCATTCCGATAGTCGATAGAAAAATGGTGCAAATTGTTTTCATAATGATACGAAACCTTAAAACCATACACTTCGCATATCTTTTGAACAATTGCAAGGCCCAATCCTAAGGATTCGGGCGAGGAAGATTGTTTATGAAACCTCTCAAACAAAGCATCCTTTGACATCTTCAATGGATTTCCTGAGTTTGAAACTGTGAGCATTTCTTTATTGATATCAATTATCAGCTCTCCGCCTGCCAGATTGTGGCGAATGGCGTTTTTTATCAAATTGGCAAACAAGATATCCGCCAGATAAGGATTCATATATATAATTACCTTTTCGTCGAAGTGGCGTTTCAACTGAATTTGGCGCGAATCAATCAAATCTTCTACCATTTCCAGTTGATTTTCTATCACTTTATGAGGCTCCACCAGCTTCGATTCCGGAAATTGGCGATTTTCTATCTTCGCCAGCAACAACAAAGTTTGATTAAGCTTCGACAAACGGTTGGAAGCCTCATAAGCATCAATCACAGCCTTCAATTGTTTTTCGTCGAGGGTTTTGCTTTGTAGCAAAAGCTCCATTTTCATGTTGATGATGGCCAGCGGAGTTTGCAATTCGTGAGACGCATTCTCGGTATATTCCTTCATGTTTTGAAAATCCTTCTTTATTCTTTCTATCATGGATTTCAATCCCTTATTTAAGTCTTCAAACTCTTTTATCTCCGAAGGATTCAAAGAAAATTCGCTTTGCGAATTGATGTCGTAAGTATTTAATTTTCGTATGGTATCATAAAATGCATTCCACGCCCTCAAAGATGTGAAACGAATGGTGATGAGCAGTGTGATGATGATTAAAAAAACCAGAATTGTCATGATAAGGAAGATACGAACAATCAGATTGTCGGTTTCTTCGAGCGATTTATAAATCTGAATGTAATAATCGGCATTGTTTAAGTTGGCTGTAAACCCCAACTGACGAAAAGGAATATATTTTTTTGCATCATCATCATAAAAAACCGTATCGTAAAAGTTCAATATGGGCGATTTTACTTCTTTCAACGGAGTGATGATTACGCGTTCGTTGTGATTTGGAGGCGTATTTACCGACTTATGCGCCGAAAGCAATTGGTTTAATATGCCCGTTTTGCGTTTTTGCAATTCGAGGTTGATGTTTTGATTTACCTCTGTGCGCAACAAAAAATAGAAGGCAATGGCCGCAAACATAAACACAAAAAGTGTTACCGAAAGGTAGTTTAATATGGTTTTAGTGAGCAGCTTCATTCGGCCATCGTTGATTTCGATATTATAGAAATGCGTGTTGATTTATTCATACCCATCTCCACAAATAATAAACTTATATCCCACGCCGTGAATGGTGCGTATGTAGTCGGCGCAGCCTTCTTTGATTAGTTTTGAGCGCAGGTTTTTGATG
>CAYYQJ010000152.1:0-6718 GCA_964473775.1 uncultured Bacteroidales bacterium
CCCATTTAGTAAAAAAATCGCCTTCCAACCTGTATCCTGTTTCTAAATAAAAGAAATTTTTCAAATCCCTGACAAGTACCGTATCAACATTTTGACAGAACGACTCCTTAGGAATTAGAAGTAACAGAATGATGCATATTTTAAAAGGGTTGAACATAACCAAATAGGAGTATTGGATTTTTATAGCATGGATAATAAGGTGGTGGAAGGGGAGGGTGGGATTTTTATTATTGGAATACTCAGTAGGTGGAAACTAATAGGATAGGAATCATTTAGCTAGGATCTAAGTATAGCAGTTAAATCTAATCAAATCCTAATCACTGATAATTATTTTTTTCGTTTCAACCATTTTATCATCAAGTGTAAGTTTTATAAAATATAATCCATTGCTTAAATTGTTGCGGTTGAATTGTATTAAATCACAATCACTGTATTGATTTTGTGCCACAAGTAAGCCTTGAAGGTTAAAAACCTGAAGCATGATTTTATGATAGTTCTTATACAGTGAGATTTGCGTGCTGAGATTGAAAGGGTTTGGATAAACAGAAAGTCCTTTTATAGATTCCGTCTCCTTAATATCTGATATTGAACCAAGTTTAACAATCCAACCATCATAAGAACCATGAGAACCTGAAACATCTCCATTATTTGAGGCGGTAGTACCTGCAACTATAAAACCACCGTCATTTGTTTGTATAACTTTATGACCATAATCAGTACTATCACCTCCCAGGCATTTTTGTGCAACCATATTTCCGGAAACATCGATTTCTACTACCCACATATCATTGTCACCATGATTTCCTGATACATCACCATCATTTGATGTGGTATAACCAGTAAATACATAACCACCTGATCCCCCATTGAGTAAAATTATTGAGTTTGCAGATTCATAATCTAACCCGCCATAACATTTTTTCCATAATACAGTTCCTGCATATGTAAGTTTAATTAACCATGCATCTCCAGTATAATTTCCATGATTATTTTGAACCCAACCATCCAAAGAACTTGACATGCCGGCTACAATGCATCCTCCATCAGGAGTTTTTTTCATAGATGTATTATATTCCGGTGCATTTCCACCATAACATTTTTTCCATTGAATATTTCCGATTGTATCAGTTTTAAATATCCAATAATCTCCCTGAAAGTAATATCCTGTTACATCTCCATCACCAGAATCAACAGTCCCTGAAATTATGTATCCACCATCTGCAGTTTGTTCTATTGCATAAACTCCATCGTCTCCATAACTTCCACCATAACATTTTTGCCATTTTAAATGTCCAACCGCATCAATCTTCACAACCCAATAATCTCCACAATTATCATGAGCTCCTGAAACATCACCACTGTTAAAATTGGTGTAGCCTCCAAATATATATCCGCCATCGGAAGTTTGCAAAATTGTTCGGGCATATTCCATACCTACACCTCCATAGCATTTTTGCCAAACTATATTTCCATCAGCATTAAGTTTAACCACCCAAACATCCATATCGCCATGATTTCCTGAAACATCATAATTGTTTGATGTTGTTCCACCAGTAATGATATACCCTCCATCTGTGGTTTGATGAATACAATATCCGTCGTCGTTTCCATTGCCTCCCAAACATTTCTGCCAGATAATAATTCCTGAAAAATTTAATTTTACAACCCATATATCTGTGCCTGCATGTTTGCCAATGATATCGCCATCATTTGATTCGGTATATGCAATAAAAATATAACCACCATCATTGGTTTGCTCTATATCTCTTATTTCATCCCAGCCGGTGCCACCATAACATTTTTGCCATTGGATTTGTGCAAAACAAAAATTGTTAATTAAAACAATCCCTAAAACCATAAAAAAAGTAACAATTCTTTTCATAACTCAATAATTTAAATTTGGTAATAAATTAAAACTCTTCACAGCGCATTTTATTTTTCTTTCTGTTACTATATTTTCACTTAGCTCATATTAAATGCAAAAAACAATAACGACATCAAAGATACAAAATAATTAATGCTGTTCCCAAATAAAATCAGTTAAAGGTAGTATAAAATCAGTTAACGGTAAGTTTTTAGTATTTTCCATTCCCTCCATTCTTTTTTATCAAAAAAAACCTCCCCCAATATCATCTTATCCCAACTCCACCCTTCCCCATTTTTTAGTCCTTATTCTAAAACCTGGGTCTAAGGATGCCATGTATGCCAGAGTTTCTAATTTTACCCTACCCATCAATAGGATTGTAAATTCTGAATTGGATTTGCCAAATGTGTAGTCACTTTTAAAATGAAATATAGGTTGAAAGGGGAGAGGCGATGCATTTGATGAGACGCAACCGTTTGAAAAACTCATTACATTGGTAGTAGAGACGCACGGCCGTGCGTCTCTACAAATGACCATAAATTATCACCAAACACCCAATATTCCTAGTAAATAAAAAATATTTTCAATCAGACCCAATTTTTTTCTCTGGATTACGTTTATTATAATAGATTGTCTCTTGATTGTATCACATTAGGCGATAAAAGGACTAAGGACACTTTTACCATTGATCATATTCATGCTGCAAAATATTTATTATGAAGCATTTATTATTTTTTGATCAATCATCTACTTGATTTCGGTACTAATATCAAATTCTAAGGTGCGGATATGATGAATAGTAAATTTTGCTGACAATCGAAAAAAGTTCTTTGAATAAACTGATTTCGTGATTATAGAAATGAAGGGTTTACAAGTAATCATCATTTTGTCGGATATCATTAAAGTTGACAAACTATATTACAACTTGTCAAATTATACTACAACTCGACAAATTATATTACAACTTGTCAAATTATATTACAACTCGTCAAATTATATTACAACTTGTCAAATTATATTACAACTCGTCAAATTATATTACAACTCGACAAATTAGAATATAACCTGACAAAATCAACGATTCGGATTAAACAAAGAAATTAGGAATAATAAATATTAACAAACTTTAAAAAAAAACTTAAAAAAATGTATTACGCTACTGCACTTTACGACTTTACTGTATTAACATACATACTGTTAATTCAAAGAGGTTATTTTGTAGCTTCGTGCTTAACCAATAACCTATTGTTTCCTACTCCATTTGTGCTGGCACCACAAATTACTACGCTGACCGATAATTTAAGAAATGCCTGGATGGCTTATTTAAATAATCCGGGAACTGATGAAGAAGAAGCTCTTATCTTAGCCAAAGAGGCTTTGATAGCAGCTTTGAAATCCGACGCTGATTATGTGACAGGCAAATCGGGCGGAGACCCTAATAAGATAATTGCCGGTGGGTTCACTCCTTCCAAAGAAAGAGAAGCATCCGAAAAGCCTCCTTACGAAGCAAAACCTGGTTCCCAACCCGGTAGTGCCAAACTGTATTATCAAAAAGGCGACCACGACAAGGCAATTGTCTGGATGCAATTTAAAGGGGAAAAACCACCTGAAGATATATCGGAATATGAGCCTTGTGCCGGCACCACAGAGGATCTTTATGAAAAACCCGGATATAAAAGTGGTAATTGGTATAATTTTATTGCTTCAGCCATAGCCACAAAAAGTGATGGAACATTTCATTGGACACCTCCATTGCTTGTGTTGATACCCTAAGATTCAATAAGGTTTGAATCGTAAAACTGCCCGCTCTGATTTGAAATCAACCTAGCCATTTGATTGCAAACCTGAGCGGGCAGTTTTTTTAGGTGAAAGAAAAATTTGCATTTGTTTTGTGAAGAAATTTTTATCTTTGATGAAAAAAAACTTTTACAGTATTGCAAAAAACGCCAAAGTATAATGAGAATAAATATTTTGCTTTTCGTCCTAAGTTTTATAATTGCTGATTCTTTTGCCCAAAAAGATTCAGCCAAAAATAATTCCTTTAAGTTTTTAGCGAAACCTGATTCTATTATTACAAAACGTCAGGAAGGATACATATATCTAATTACTGATACAACAGCAATAATGTATGATTGGTTAATTCCCAATCCTAACGATGAGTTTGTGGTTAATGTTTTTGCTGATTACATCAATCACATAAAAACAAGTTTCAAGCAGAACCTTGTGATTAACAATATTAAGGGATTTCCAAGAAAATGGAATCAGGTGCACGTTTACAGAAATAAATTTTACGTTTACAGTCCATCCGACTGGATGTGGAATTCAGGGTATTATATTTCTGATTCTGTTATTTACATGACAAAATCAGACCCCGATGATTTATACTTTATTCTTGATTTTAAAAATGTAAACACAGATTTGTCCGAGTTTCAAATCATTAATTATTTCGGAGAACATAAAACAATCCGTATTCAATTAATTAGCTCACAATTCGGAATCTATGTTTGGACTTTTTTAAACCAAAAGAATGAAATAGAATCGAGGCATTTGTATCAGGATTCAAGATTTGCTAAAAAACTTCCCATGATTGTTTGCGATTGCGGCGAGAATAAGTGCTATCTGGAGTTTGAATTTGATAATCCTGATTTTGATAAACTAATTAAAAAGGAATAAATAATGTATTGTTGGAAAATGTTGTGATTGGGCTACAGTTATTTTTAAAACGCATAACTATAAAATTTTGATGCTATTAAATAGATAAACTTTAATTAAAATATAAAAATCTACAAAAATGAAAATAGGAGACACCGTTTGTGTGAAAAAGTGTAAAACATTCGCTTATGTGGAAGGATACAAAATTAGCGGGTTCAGAGGGCGTATATTTGACATGTACACTGATCAAGGAACAGAATTTGTTGAAATCGAATACGACAGTATTAGCTTGAGGAGCATGTCGGATGAACATATCCGTGCCTATATTGACGATCAAACCGATTATGCATGTTGCGATTTTGATACAGATGAAGTTGAAATGAGCGAACCGCGTGATACAATTGCAGATGTTAAAGCAGCAAGAAAAGAAATCAGTGAGCGAATAGGATTTATTTCAATTATGGATGAAGAGGGGTATGATGTGTGGAACGACACTTACCACAGGGCAGGTGGATTGCTTAAAGCCGGGGATATAGAAATTCCATTTCTTGTCTCAAGAGCGCGGCTAAGATTTTGCAATATAGAAATGCCTAAAGCGATTCGAAGAAACAAAATCAGGAACGCCTTAAACAGGAAGCATAAGAAGAAATAATTTTGGCATGCTGCCTACTATTGGCAATGAATTCAATTTTTCACATCAGCTGCTGGATATTATATCCCCTATCACTTCTGTTTATTCACCCTCCGTTCTTCCCTATTCCTTCTTCCCTATTCCCTGCTTAAAATAAGTTTCTAAGAGCCCTAGCATTTCCTCCTGCATCCATCCATTGCTGCAAAGCAACTCTTTACCATAAAGATAATTGTTGCCACCGCTGAAATCGCTCACTTTACCACCTGCCTGTTTCACCAGCAGGCTTCCGGCGGCTACATCCCAGGCACACAAGCCATACTCGTAAAAAGCATCGAAACGTCCGCAGGCCACATAAGCCATATCCAATGCTGCACTTCCCAGTCGGCGTATGCCCTGAGTATCGAAGAGCAAACGGCGAAACAACTGCATATATTCTTCTAAACGCGAATAATCGCGGCTGGGGAAACCCGTAGCAATAAACGAATCGAATACCTTGAGGGTTTCCGAAACATGCATGGGTTTATCGTTGAGAAAAGCCCCGCTTTCGGTATGAGCACTGAAACATTCGTTGAGGTTGGGCTCATAAATCACACCCAGAATTTCCTGGTTGTTGTCGGTAAGAGCAATGCTTACGCAATAGGCAGGCAAGCCATGTATGAAATTGGTGGTGCCATCCAGCGGGTCAACAATCCAGCAAAAACGGTTGGTTTTCTGTTGGCTCTGACTTTCCTCGGCCACAAAAGCGGCTTCGGGCAACACCTTGCTGAGTTCTTTGATGAGAAACTTTTCGGAAGCCTTATCCACATAAGTCACAAAATCGTGTTCAGCTTTGCTTTCTATATCGCTTTGCGAAATGTTTTTTAGTTCTGATGTTAAAAATTGGCCGGCTTCTTTGGCGATGGAAATGACGGTGGGGAGGATGGTATTTAGGTTCATGTTATGAGTTTTGTGTTATAAGTTATGAGTTATGAATGATGAGTAGGGAGTTGGTAAAGGTAACAATTTAGCCATTAAACCATATAACAATTTCATCAACTTCTTCGTAAACGTAAAGGCCGTTTCTTACGTTTTACCGAATGATTGCTTTGTTTTTGAAATTCGTTTGATAATACGCTGATATTGCCATCCACTTCCAACATGGCCAGGTCCACTTTTCTGATTTCCTGTATGCCATGTTCTCTCACGGCTTCTTCCAGTTCCTGCAGAGTGATATGGGTTTTCAGCAGATTTTCGTGTTTTATTTTACCTTTATAAATAAGCAGAATTTCTTTACCCATCATGATTTTGTTGAAGCCTGGGAAATAATATAACACCATTTTCAGGAGATAATTCAACACAAAGAGGGTAGAGGCAGCAATCAGTCCGCCCTGAAGCGTGTTGTCGCCCACCAGCATGGCATTTTGTACGGCATTGCTGATGAGCAGCACAAAAACCAAATCGAAAATAGAAAGCTGTGCCAGTTCTTTCTTTCCCAAAATGCGGAAAGCAATGATGATAAAGAAATAAACTGCAGTGGAACTGAGGAGATCGGAAGAGCACACGTCTGAACTCCAGTCACCTGAAGCTATCTC
>CAYYQJ010000153.1:0-6668 GCA_964473775.1 uncultured Bacteroidales bacterium
GAGATAGCTTCAGGTGACTGGAGTTCAGACGTGTGCTCTTCCGATCTTCACCCCTTTTATGAACACTTATCTTTTCAAAACCAGCATCAACTGCAATAGTTGTTTATCAAAAGTGAAACCCTTTCTGGATAAAGACCATCGCATTTTATCATGGGAAGTTGACCTCGAAAACCCCGATAAAATTCTGAAAGTGGTTTCCGACGAATGCAAAGCCTCAGATATCATCGATATTGTGGATAATACAGGCTTCGAAATTGAACAAATTTAACAATCAAAAATTATAATACTTAAACTTAAATCTATGAAAACTAAAAATGTGGTTACTACAACTTTTATTGTAGCTCTTTTTATGATGATTTCTGCCTGTGGATTCTCGCAAAAGAATACCAAGGAAATAAAAATCCAAACCTCAGCTCAGTGTGGCATGTGTAAAGACCGCATCGAAGGTGCATTTGCTTACGAAGCAGGTGTTAAAAAAGCCAATCTCGATTTGCAAACCAAAGTGCTTACAGTGGTTTATAATCCTGAAAAAACCGACGAAAACAAAATCCGTAAAATCCTCAACAATCTGGGTTACGATGCCGACAACACCAAAGGCGACCCAAAAGCTTACGAAAAACTGCCTGCCTGTTGCAAAAAACATGATGCAACTCCGGGTTCAACCAACTAAACGATTCAATCGGACATAAAAAAACCTCGCTAAATGTTAGCGAGGTTTTTTTTAAATTCCGTAAATCATCTGCTTATCACATGACCTCTGCCGCATCGCGGACAATAAGCCATAGGTGCAGTAAAATCGGCTGGTATCTTAATCTTCATTCCGCAACTGCAATCAACAAAAGTGTAATTATCCACCTTCATCATAATATCGTTCATTTCGCGGGCTGTGGTTTTGTTGTCAAACACTGCCGCAGCAGCCACTCCGGTTCTGATTCCAATATTTTCCTCTTTATTCAATTCCCCTTTCGGAATCATCGAATTTTTACCGGTTATTTTATTAAAGGCATTCTGATAATTCACCAATCCTGCTCCACCCGACATCTCACGCAAAATACGTATGCGTTCGGATATTGGAGGATGAGTGCTGGATAAATCCGACATTTTCATGCCTTTTTTCTTCAGCGGATTGCAGATATACATGGGCGCAGTTACTTTATTGGCCATAGGCATATCAACACTTGAGTTCGAAATTTTTTCCAATGCCGAAGCCAGTCCTTCAGGATAACGTGTCAACCTTACCGCCGAAGCATCAGCCAGATATTCGCGTTTGCGTGAAATAGAAAAATAAAGCAATTGAGCCAGAATCGGAGCTAAAATAGCAAACAACAAAGCAACAATCATAAGAATGATTTGTGCCGGTCCACTTTCTTTTTTACCACCTCCACCTATTCTTCCGAAAATCATACTCCGCAAAAATATCTCGGAAATAATCACAATAGAGCCCAACATCACACCCGCAATCGTCATAAACCTCACATCACGATTAATCACGTGCGACATTTCGTGAGCAATAACTCCCTGCAATTCGTCGCGGTTCAATCTCGCAAGCAAACCTGCCGTTACAGCCACTGCTGCATGTTCAGGATTCATTCCTGTAGCAAAAGCATTGGGCGCATCGGTATTGATGATATAAACCTTGGGCATAGTATTCATGCCGGCTGCAATGCGCATTTCTTCCACCACATTAAAAAGTTGTGGATGCACATCGGGCGTAACCTCTTTGGCATCGCTCGCGGCCAGCATAATAGAGCTTCCGGAAGTAACAGCCACTATCGACAGTATAAACCAAATCGCAAGCGATATGATAATACCGAAAATCGCACCGCTGCCGTTAGGGTCAAAACTCAGGCCGATTATAAAGCCCAGTCCAATCAAAATGATTCCCATCATTACAAAAAGGAATACAGAACGGCGCTGATTGGCTTTAATAAGTTCCCACATAATTTTTATCTTTTTTTCTTATGAAAAACTAACTTTCGGAACTTCTTTTTCTGCTGCATCCTGTATTTCAAAGAATACTTCATCAGCAAAATTGAACATTCCCGCAATCATATTGGATGGGAATACCTGCTTTTTGTTGTTGTAAAATAATACCTGATCGTTGTAAGCCTGACGCGAATACGAAATTTTGTTTTCGGTCGATGTCAGTTCTTCCTGCAAAGCCATAAAATTTTGGTTTGCTTTCAATTCAGGATAAGCTTCCACAGCCACCTGCAATCTGCCCATCAATCCACTCAACACGCCTTCTGCCTGACCTTTTTCCGAAACGCTTGTTGCATTCATAGCATTGCTGCGGGCTTTTGTAATTGCTTCAAAAGTACCACGTTCGTGAGTCATATAACCTTTCACGGTTTCAATCAGATTTGGTATCAGATCATGACGTCTTTTCAATTGAACATCAATCTGAGCCCAGGCATTTTTTACCTGATTTCTCAGGCGAATCAGTGAATTGTAAATACCAATCACCATAAATATCAGCACTACAATAATGCCTACAATTACCAATAATGTTATTCCTAAACTACCCATAATTTTTTTCTCCTTATTTTTTATTTGTTTTTTAATTTATACTCGAACATATCGTTCAATAATTCTATTATTTTGTTATGTTTATCTATACTTCCCAGTTCAACCACATCATGCAGTTCGCCATTGTCGAACCAGATTCCGTGGTCTTTTTTGCATTTATCCACCAACACTTTTTTGCCATCGCCAACAAAAACCTTGTTCATTTTTTTCGAACATTTAGGGCAGCGACGTGGTTTCTCAGCATTATTGGCATCAACTGCAAACGAATCCAACAATTTCTTTTTCTCAACAGAATCATCAAGCAAAAGCTCTAATTCTCCTGAATCAAGCCAAATTCCACTGCATTGCTGACAAAAATCTATTTCTATCTGCTGAAGTTCCAGCACCAGCATAGCTTTTTTACATACAGGACAATCCATAATTATTTCTCGTTTTTCTGATTAATACTAATTTCTTTCAAAAGTAAACATTTTTATCATTTCAATAAAACCTCTGCTGAAAATAAAAACCACTTTTGAAAAGATTTCTCTGATATTGCAACTTTAGTGCATAACGCCATTCTCTGACAAAAAGTCTATATTTAATCAAATTTAGTTGATTTTCTGCCAAAATTACATAAAACAACCATTCTGCCAAGACCAAAACACCAGATCATTTGAGTCCACTCTGAGATGTCAAATAAAAAAAAATCTTCAGCCATTTCAGCCTTTTATATTAATTTTATGCCCGATATTATTTACCAACCACAACCGACTAATATGTTTACTGAAAAAGATTTATTACAAATACAAAACAAAGAAATTTCCCTTGCTACCATCGAAAATCAGATTTCAAACTTCAAATCAGGGTTTCCTTTTGTAAATCTCGAAGCCGCTGCCACCCTTAATAATGGTTTGAAAAAATTTGATATAACGATGATTAACCATTTGGCCGATTTTTACAATTGTAATTTAAAAACCATTTCAACCCTCAAATTTGTTCCTGCCTCAGGTGCCGCCACCCGCATGTTCAGTCATTTGTTTGCTTTCAGAAATGAATATTCGGCCACTGCCGAACAAATTTCTGCCATCGAAAACGACAGCAATTTCAATTCAGTGGCCTGGTTTTTCAAAAACATCAAACAATTCGCCTTTTATCACGACTTGCTTATGGCCATGCAACAAAACGGAAAAAACCTTGAAGTTTGTCTGGCACAACACGATTACAACACCATTCTCGATTATCTCCTCAATCCATCTGGCCTCAATTATGCCGCCCTGCCAAAAGCCCTTCTGAAATTTCATAACTACGAGGCCGATAAACGCACCGCAGTAGAAGAGCATCTGGTAGAAGCCGCCAACTATTGCTCTGATGCCGGCAACAACGCCCACATACATTTCACCCTTTCGCCCGAACACATACAGCATTTCGAAAATTTGCTTGCCGAAAAACTCCCCTCCTATCAGTCTCACTTCAACCTCACTTTCCAAATTTCGCATTCCATCCAAAAACCATCCACCGACACCATTGCGGTGGACGAAAACAATCAACCTTTCCGCAATGCCGACAATTCTCTGGTGTTTCGCCCCGGTGGGCATGGTGCGCTCATCAACAATCTCAACGAAATTCATGCCGACATCGTTTTCATCAAAAACATCGACAACATTGTCCCCGACAGGCTGAAACCCGAAACCAATCTCTATAAAATGGCTTTGGCAGGATATCTCTTGCAATTACGCGATTCCATTTACCAATTTCTGCATTTGCTCGAAAACAATGATTTATCTCTCAAAATCCTAAACAGCATCATTTCTTTTGCAAAAACTGAACTCTCACACAATTTCAGCAACAGCTTTTTTTCTTCCGACAAAACCTCCAAAATAAAATACCTTTACAAGCTGCTGAATCGCCCAATCCGCGTTTGCGGAATGGTAAAAAACGAAGGCGAACCCGGCGGCGGACCTTTTTTGGTGCGCGATATGCAAGGAAATCTGAGTTTGCAAATCATCGAATCTTCGCAGGTGGACATGAAAAACGAAAATCAAAAGAAAATTGTTGCCACTGCCACCCATTTCAATCCGGTGGATTTGGTTTGTAGTTTTATTGATTATAAAAACAATAAATTCAACCTCCCCGATTTTATCGACCCTTCCTCAGGATTTATCTCCATGAAATCCAAAGACGGCAAACCCCTCAAAGCTCAGGAATTACCCGGTTTATGGAATGGAGCCATGGCCAACTGGACCACCATTTTCGTCGAAGTACCCATCATCACCTTCAACCCCGTAAAAACCGTAAACGACTTGCTTCGGCCTGAACATCTATAAAAGTATAAAAAGTTGGGGCGCCGCTTAAAGCGTCACTCCGACTAATCACAAATTGGGCTGAAGCCCATCTTAATGGGTAAAATGAATTACCACGGCCTTAAGGCCGTGGCAATTCAAAAACTATATACTATGGACTTTAGTCCAAAACAATTTACTTTTCGAAGTTGGACTCAGCATTGAGCATTTCCCCTACATTTTCACAACCTTCTTCACCATCCTGCCTTCCTTCCTCATAAGCACCACAAAATAATCCCCTCTGGCAAATTGTTCCAAATCCAAACTAAAAACATTCACCCCACTTTGCAGATGCTCTGCCTTTGTTGCCAGCAATTTATAGCCCTCATCAAACAATTGAATCGTAAAATCCTCCTCAGTTTTCGAATCAATTCTAATTTCAACCTTCCCGCTTGTAGGATTCGGAAATATCTCATCCATAGTCCATCCCTCACCATTTGCAGAGCCATTAACCAATGCGCCTATAATTAATGTATCCTTAGGCAAAACCAGGGGAGCCACCCAAACACTATCCTCAGCATTTTTCGGCTCATTGCTATTTTCGGCGGTATCTTTCATGGCTTCTTCTTTCTTTAATAATTTCAAATTCACCCCAAACCGGCAAGTCTTTTCTATATCCCAATGACTTTTCGACTCCCCTATTAAAAAATCCTGATACGTAATTGCCAGCGAAGTATCCTTCGTAATAAACTCACCACGGTTTGCCTCCCCATCCAAATCTTCAGCAGTAATAAAATACGTATTTTCGGCATTCCACTGGCTCATATTGAAACTAAAATTCCCGTTTTTATCCGTATCAGTTACCGATTTCAGATTATTTTTGCCCTTCATCGCCACTTTTATGCCCTCGATAGGCAGGTTGTTTTGCAGGTCGCTGATATTACCATTAATTTTGTAATAGGTTTCCATAACACCGTATTGCGCCATAATGCTCGACGAAAATCCAAAAACAAACGCCAGCAGCGAAGCAAACGACTTTAAAATAAAATTTTTTCTTTTCATAATTTCTAAGTTTTAAGCTTAGATGCCCAAATGTGCGGAAGGTTTAATTTGGGGATTTATGGTCATTTGCTTTGCGACATTTGCTTTGCGACATTGGCTTTGCGTCATTGGCTTTGCGTCATTTGCTTTGCGTCATTGGCTTTGCGTCATTTGCTTTGCGTCATTAGTGTTCATTATTTGGAATTTAGTTGGCCCATGCTTTTGCTATAAACTTAAATATCAAGCTTTTTGAAAAAACAAATATCCAAGGGAAAAATTCCCGTGGACGAGGGAATTTTTCCCGCGTGTGTTTACTCCACCAAACAGGCACGGGAATTTTTTCCGCATGTGCGGAATTTTTTCCCGTGCACGCGGGAATTTTTCCCGTGGACGTGGGAATTTTTCTCGCGTGTGTTTACTCCACCAAACAGGCACGGGAATTTTTCCCGCGCACGCGGAATTTTTTCCCGTGCACGCGGGAATTTTTCCCATGGACGTGGAAATTTTTCCCGCGTGTGTTTATTGCATCAAAATAGGTATGGGAATTTTTCCAGGGATTTCATTTGGTGTTACTACCTGTGGTTAATTTTTTCATGAAAGCCGGTAATTTTTAAATAATTCCGTGTAAAAAAAATTTTTTATTAATTTTCAAATTTTCAATAAGTTGCAGATTCGGGATAAAATATTTTGAAAAATTTCTACTCAAAACGAATAATTGTCATCAAATATATTACTATCTTTGTAGCACCTTTTAAAATAAAAATAAAGGGTCCAAAAAATATAAAAATTATTAAAGATCGGAAGAGCACACGTCTGAACTCCAGTCACCTGAAGCTA
>CAYYQJ010000154.1:0-6644 GCA_964473775.1 uncultured Bacteroidales bacterium
CTGCAACGGGTTTAAACCCGTTGCAGACACAATTGCCGGGTTAACTACAATGATATACATGGCGGCTACAAAAGTGGTGATGCCTGCCAGAATCTCGGTTCGTATGCTGGTTTCATTCTTCTTTAAATGAAAATACCTATCTAAAAAATTCATGGGTTCAGTTTTTTTTTCCAAATTTAATACAATTTTAAATGATACTCCTTCGGAAATAGAAAATTATATTGAACTACAACAATAAAAAAGTGAACCCATCAACGTCTTTGTTGCATACTGAAACACTTTACGCTCATTGAATCATCATGGCATCCATCTTAGTGACGCTTTGTGCTCTTTATATCTGAGTGATCAAAATAGCACCAAAGATTAATTACATAATTACACTACCGCATAATTAATTAAGACTGATTTTATATTTATAAAAATCCTCCTCTGCAACCCCCAAAGTCCTCAATGAATTTTTAACTATAAACAAGGGTACCGGATCAATATGAGTTTGTAGCACAATAGGTCTGCTAACTGAGCTTCCGCTCCAAATTTCATGTCCGCCACTTATGCGAATACACTTCAATCCTTTATGTATAAGGTAATTTCTAAAAAGCTTAAGCGAGATGTTCTTTAACTTGTGTTGCATTAACAGGGTAACGTAATACTCTCATCTACCTTTCTAAATGGAAAGCTATTAAAAATACGGCTAAAATTTTCATTTTCGGTTAGCAACTGAGTCATGCTTGGAGGAGTCAATGATTTATAACGGCTCTTTTTGGGCACCCATCCCAATTTACGTAATTCAGAAACAAATGTCTTCTTATGAGTAGTATATAATAAGAATTCGTTCAAGGCCTCATGGAAAGAATTCCTCGCTTCTTCTTCTGTATTTCCATAACCAGAAACATCCAATGCAGGGCAATACATAATCTGACATCCATCTTCTTCAAACAGAATAACAGGAACTTTCATAGAAATATTATCTTTTCCTGAATTCCATGTACCATTTAATTCTCCTTTTTTGGTAGGCATAGTTATAATTTTTAGGCAAATTCAGATACAAAATTACGAAAAAAAAACAATCTGTTTTATTTATTAAATGCAATTTTTGTCTTGATACAAAAAAATATCAAACTACATTACCCCTATTTTGTTACCACCTATTTACGTTTATTAATTTAGCACCTTTCTTCAGGCTAAGCTGGGAAGCCAATAATCAGATTCATGCAAAAAGACAAATTTACATATATTAGAATACTTCTAGTATCTCAAGAGGTTTTCATCCACCTATTATCATAATAAAAAATAATACCTTTGCACTCTCAATCATCCTTATGCATAGCCAAAACACGCCACTACAGAAATTCAATTCCTTTCGAAAACGCATTGGGCTTGATGGTTTTATAGTGATGCTTATTGCCATGATATTGCTTGCACGTTTGTGGCCGTCGGCAGGTGCCAAAGAATCGCCGGTTCCGCTTTCGTCTATCGCAAATATAGGCGTAAGCGTAATTTTCTTTTTTTATGGTTTGCGTTTGAGTCCTCAGAAATTGCTGGCCGGTATCAGTAACTGGCGATTGCATCTGTTAATTCATGCCACCACTTTTTTGTTGTTTCCTTTCATCATTCTGGGGGCCCGTTTCCTCATAGGAAATCAAATAAACGAAAACATCTGGGTAGGAGTTTTTTTTCTGGCCAGTTTGCCCTCCACCGTTTCGTCGGCGGTGGTGATGGTATCTATTGCGGGCGGCAACATTCCCGCAGCCATTTTTAATGCCAGCCTATCGATGCTTATCGGCGTATTTATCACACCTTTATGGGTGGGGATATATATGGGCGCATCCACAGGAAGTTTCGACATGGGACCTGTAATCATCAAACTGTTGTTGCAGGTTTTATTCCCTGTGGTTTTGGGAGTATTGATGAATTCGCGCTTTGGCGCTTTCGCTGAAAAAAACAGGAAATATCTGAAATATTTCGACCAGACCATCATTTTATTGATTGTATATACTGCTTTTTGCGAATCATTTTCTCAGAAGATGTTTGATGGCTATTCAGGCTTATTTCTTATCGCCTTAGGTGCATCAATGGTGGTTCTGTTTTATACGGTTTATGGCATTGTTTATCTGATAAGCAAATTATTACATTTTAATCGTGAAGACAAAATCACGGCACAGTTTTGCGGTTCGAAAAAATCTTTGGTACATGGCACCGTAATGTCGAAAGTGTTGTTTGTACACAGTCCGTTTATGGGGATAATCTTGTTGCCCATTATGATGTATCATGCGCTACAACTGATTACGGTGAGCATTATTGCGCAATGGTTTGCCCGACGAAACCAATAAATTTCAGGGAATTTTATTTATAATTTAAGGTTTTCATTCCCTATTTAATGCAAAGATTTTGTAATTTTGAGCCATATTAATTTTCATGCCTGAGATGAATTTATAAAAGATTAAGAAACAAAAATTAATGAAATTATGAGCAACAACAGTCCACTTTCTCCTGAAAAATATATACTTACACGCGCACGCAGCTTGCCCATCAGCAATTGCTATGTAAATAGTAACTGGCAGGAAATAGGCATGGCAAACATCATGGTTACCCGAAAACATAGCAACGGAAACTTCACCTTAGGTATTTATCTGGTTGATACTTTTGCTTTAGGAGTTAAAGTAACTTTCTACAGATTCAATATGACGCCTCAAAATTTCGAAATTTTACTCAATAATTTCCGCGATATTTACGAGAATGGCGAAGAATCGCTTATCGAAAAAACCGATTACGTGATTGTGCATAACATCATTTATGGCGCCATTGCCTTTGCGGAAGAACATGGTTATCATCCTTCTAAAGATTTCAACCTCACAAAACACATTCTGGAAGAAGACGACGAAAACACCGAACTGATAGAATATGAATTTGGCAAAGACGGAAAACCGGTGTTCATTACAAGAATAAATGATGAAGAATAATTTGGGATTTGTCATTGATAATCATTCATGTCTTTTGTGTACATTTATTGTGATTGAGCATTGAGAATTGTGTAATGAGTCATTCTGAGAAGGCAAACAAAACAAAAATCATTTAGATTGAGGAAAGTGAATAATTCTAATAATTTTGTACGTTAATTTCGCCATTAATTCAAATCAAAAAAACTATAAAAAAATTAAGCGTAGTCAATCATTCATTTTTAAATAATCCTCATTAATTGATATGGTAAAATATGGAAAAACATATTGGGGGCAACAATTTCTAAAAGCACTCGAAAACATTGATTATAGCAATCGCTTGCCACGCGGAAGAAGTTATGCGACTAATGGCTCTGTTAGAAGCATTTCAATAGATAAAAACAAAATTAAAGCAAAGGTTGCCGGAAGTCGTCCCCAACCCTATAAAATTGACATTATTGTTCCAGAGTTTACCGAAAATCAAAAGAAACTATTGCTTGATGCAATATTTGATAATCAAACTATTTTAGCCACCTTGCTGAATCGTCAGTTGCCAAATGATTTACTACAATTGGCTTCAAGCAAAGGAATATCAATATTTCCAAAAGAATGGAAAGATTTTGACATGGAATGTAGTTGCCCCGATTGGGCTGTGCCTTGCAAACATCTGGCTGCGGTTATTTATATTATTGCTAACGAAATTGATTTGAATCCTTTCAAAGTACTTGAATTGCACGGTTTGGATGTGTTAAGTGAAATCACAAAACAAGGAATAGCTATTGAAAATAACGCAAACGAGAAAATTGAAACATGGGATGTTTATTTCGATAAAAACAAAACTGAGCAATTAAAACTTCTATCTGCAAACCGTTTGGATGAATTAGATTTTACATTGATCCCTAAGCATGGAGACAAATTTTTAAATCTTCTAACCGACAATCCTCCATTTTATGATAATGATTTCAAGAATGAATTGCTTTCTAATTTCAAATATGTTTGCAAGCATGTAAACAAGCATACCTTTGTTAATCATAAAAAATCCGAACTGCTTGACATCGAATACTGCATAAATGCATCGCTTATTTGCAGTAAAAACATTTTTTTAGCCGAACTTGTTTATGAGAATGAGACAAAAAGAATATCCTTAATCGAATTGTTTAATAAATTTAATAATGATGAGAACTTCAATGCTTCTAAGGTTTGTGATGCAATAAAAGTACTTTATCATTTCTTTCTTTTTAGCAAAAAAATTATTGAACAAGGAGCTATAATTCCACAACTAATTGATTTTAATAACGACAATTGGATATTTTGGTCGCCATTGCTTCAGGATGATTCGGTTAAATTGCAAGTGGAAATTCTTAATAAATTTTCTGCCTACATCGAAATCAGAAATGAAACAGGTAATAGTGAGTTCTTTTTTTCAGATACTGATAATTTCGGATTGGTTATTTCTTCCATTTTCATCACAACAATTTTTGAAGATATCTTTACACGTGGAAGAAAAATGAGCAGCCAACCTGCTATTTTACATTTATTTTTTGGAACACCATATAAAATTAAACAAAAAGACATTGTAAATTCAATTCAGCTTTGGTTAAACAAAATTCAAAGTCATAAACGCACTTATATTCCGGTGCTGGAGGTGGAAGAAAACTTTCCTGAGTTCCATGTTGGCTTGCAAATTAAAACTAATCATAAGGATAAAATTGAAGCTCCTGTTGCTTTTCATCAATTTAAAAAGAAAAATAAAAACATTTTGCTTACTGTTATCAAAGATTTGATACAATTGCAAGAGCATTTTCCTGAATTCACTAAGATATTAAACTCTAAGGATAATGAAATTATCAGTTACAATTCTGAACAATTTGCCACATTTTTATTGCAGATAATTCCTGTTTTAAGTTTGTTGGGAGTTGAAATACTCGTACCTAAATCGCTAAAAAGTATCATAAAGCCGGCAGCTTCTCTAAAAGCATCTACCAAAGGAATCGCTAATGTTAAAACCTACATGGACTTAATGTCAATCCTAGATTTTGAATGGCAAGTAGCAATTGGCGATGAATTAATGAGCGAAACTGAATTTCTGAAACTGGTGAAAGGGATGGATGGCATTATTAAAATTAAAGACCATTTTATCCATGTAAACAAAGAAGATTTAGATAAGCTATTGAAGCACTTGCAGGATAACCACAAAGTGAGTAAGCATCAAATGCTACAAGTGTTGTTTGCAAACGAATTTCAAGGCCAGAAAATTGAAATATCAGAAGAACTTCAGAAGATTTTGCAGCAATTTAATAATACGGATGCTATACCTCTGCCAATAGGATTACTGGGACAATTGCGTCCCTATCAGTTACGTGGGTTTGAATGGATGTATAAGAACAGCAAAATTGGATTCGGAAGTATTCTTGCAGATGACATGGGGCTTGGAAAAACTTTGCAAACGATTACACTGTTATTAAAATTTAAACAAGAAAAAATCCTTACAAATCAAAAGGTTCTCATCATTGTTCCAACCACAATATTGACCAATTGGGCTAAGGAAATGCAAAAGTTTGCTCCTGAATTAAAGTATTTGACATATCATGGACCCAAACGTAATATCAAAGATTTTGATGAGGAAGACATCCTTTTAACCTCTTATGGCACTGCCCGCTCTGATGCCAACATTTTAAACAAACATAAGTGGCAGGTTTTGGTTATCGACGAAGCGCAAAACATAAAAAATCATAATACCGACCAAACCAAAGCCATCAAATCAATCAATTCCAATGTCAAGATTGCATTGAGTGGAACACCTGTAGAAAATCGCCTAAGCGAATATTGGAGCATATTTGATTTTACAAATAAAGGGTATTTAGGCTCCATAAAGAATTTTAATGATGAGTTTGCAAAGCCAATCGCAATAGAAAGAAGTCATAAGCATTTAGAAGTTTTCAAAAAAATCACCAGCCCATTTATCATGCGCCGTATGAAAAGTGATAAAAGCATCATCAGCGATTTGCCCGACAAAATTGAAAACAATCAGTATTGCATACTCACAAAACAACAAGCTGCACTTTATGAAAGCACGGTTAAAAATGCAATGAAAGTGATTGAAAGCAGCGAGGGAATTGAGCGTAAAGGTATGGTTTTAAAAATGATGATTGCCTTAAAGCAAATCGGAAATCACCCTTATCAATATCTAAAATCGGGTTCTGATTCACCCGAACTTTCCGGCAAACTTTCCGTTTTATTTGAGTTGCTGCACACGATTATTGAAAACAATGAAAAAACACTAATCTTCACGCAATACAAAGAAATGGGCGATTTGCTCCAAACATTGATCCGTAATGAATTAAAATCAGAGCCACTGTTTCTTCACGGTTCACTCACGCGTCAGGCAAGAGAAAAATTGGTGGAAGATTTTCAAACCAAACCACATCGAAAGATATTTATCTTATCGCTCAAAGCAGGTGGTACGGGACTAAATTTGACGCAAGCGCAAAATGTGATTCATTACGACCTTTGGTGGAATCCTGCCGTTGAAACTCAGGCAACCGACAGAGCTTACCGTATCGGGCAACAAAACAAAGTGATAGTGCATCGCCTTATCAATAAAGGCACGCTGGAAGAACGTATTGATGAGATGATTAAAGACAAAAGAGAACTTGCTGATTTAACCGTTAGTTCAGGCGAAAAATGGCTGGGCGAATTAAGCAACAA
>CAYYQJ010000155.1:0-6643 GCA_964473775.1 uncultured Bacteroidales bacterium
GCATTAGGAAACAGTGAAAAAGTATTACATAATATTAACAGTCTTGTGTTTATATTTTTTTTAAGGAGCGACTAAATACTTTCTAATCAGTATTAATCGTTCATAAGTTATAACAAACATTTCATTATTGATAATGATAAAAACATTTTGAAAAAGGAATAATTTTTTCCTCCTATTCAACCACTATCTCATCCACAAATATCCATGCAGGATATCCTGCACCCAAATGCCATGCCGGAATCTTTCCATAGTTCTTTGCTTTCAATTTGATATAACGGGTTTCAATATCAGTCAGATAAGTAATATCCTGAATAATGGCTTTATAATCATTATCAGGTATAGTATTATGAATAAGCCCTTCAAGTTTAAAATTTTGTCCATCATCAGAAACATAATACTCCACCCATTGCGGCATCCAAATCCACGAACCAATATCCTGCAAACAGCCAAGCCCTATTTTATGCACCCTTTGCACAGAACCTAAATCTACAATAGCTTCAAAATCTATACTATCATAGCCCTGCCATTCCCCAAGCCGGAAGTTTTTACCCCCGCGCAACTGATCTATCAATCCATTATCACCTCCGCCGGTATATTGCGTGCTATATTTACTTAAAAGCGTGATTTTTCTATTGCCAAATATCTTAAAATAATCGGCATCCATCACATAGCTGTAGGTATCCGGATCCAGATAACAAACAGCTTTCAAATGCGTAGTTTGATTAAAAGTCAGAGGTATTGTATATTTTTGTTTGGTCTTATCAGGATTAGAACCATCAGTAGTAAAATAAATTTCAGCATCTTTATTTTCACTTATAAGCTGCACATTGAGTGAATCTTTAAAAGTTTTTTTATCCTGAGTAGTAAAAGGCGAAGTCAGAAGCTGATTATCGCTGATAGAGGTTGATGGCACATCCTTATCGGCAATAGCCCATTGCATATTAGGTTCTTCTCCCATAACAAATTCAATCGTTCCGCCTTTGGTAATTGTACTGTAATTAAGATAACATTTAGTATAAATGCTATCGTTCAGCCTGCCACTCTGAATATAATAGTTTTTAGCATTACGGTTTTTTGCTTTTATCGTAAAGGTTTTCCCATTCTCTAAATGGATTTTCGCTTCCTGAAACAATGGCGTTCCAATAGCAAACTGAGGATTCCCCGGACAAAACTGATAAATCCCCAAAGCACTCAAAACATACCATGCCGACATCTGTCCACAATCTTCATTCCCGCACAAACCATCGGGTTTATTGCTGTAGAGCGTAGTAAGAATTTGATTTACGAGTTGCTGCGTTTTGTAAGGCTGATTCAGATAATCATATAAATAAGCCATGTGATGACTCGGCTCATTGCCATGCGCATATTGACCAATCATACCTGTGATATCTGCCTGTTCCCTGCCTTTCAGCGATTGAGATGTTGTGAAAAGTTCATCAAGTTTCTTAATAAGATTGGCTTTGCCGCCATAAGCCTTTACAAATCCACTGATATCCTGAGGCACAAAAAAACTATACTGCCATGCATTGGCTTCAGTATAATTAAAAGTAACTTCCGCCGGATCAAAAGGCATTTGCCACGCTCCGTTAAACTTCGGCCACATAAAACCCGTTTGTTTGTTCATGATGTTCTTATAAAACTGTGCCCTTTTGATGCAATCCGTATAAACAGAATCGTTTCCAACCGATTTGGACAGCATGGCAATACACCAGTCGTCGTAAGCATACTCAAGCGTCCTCGACACCGATTCAGATTCTTTATCGCCCGGAATGTAACCATACTTTTTATACGCATCCAGGCCAAACTCATTGCTATAAGCGCTTGCTTTCATTGCATTCAAAGCAAGCCCTGCATCATATTTTCTGATACCTTTCATATAAGCATCATAAATCACCGACACCGAATGATAAGCAATCATACAATTGGTTTCGTTCGACGAAAGCTCCCACACAGGAAGCAAACCGCCCTGCTGATATTGTTGTAGAAAAGTGGTGATAAAATCATTGGTGCGTTTGGTGTCAATAAGTGTCAGCAGAGGATGCTCGGCACGAAAGGTGTCCCAAAGAGAAAAAACGGTGTAATAATCAGAACTCTGCCCATAATGTACTTTCATATTCCTGCCCAGGAAAGCATTATCCACATCGCTATAAAGATTGGGATTAACCATGCAATGATACAAAGCAGTATAAAACGTACGCATCTGGTCTTTAGTTCCGCCTTCCACTTCTATCTTTCCCAGCTCTTTGTTCCATTCGTTCACAGCTTTTTCATGAACAACATCAAAATCAAAACCCTTGATTTCAGCATTCAGATTGGTAGTAGCAGCATCAACAGTGGTAGCGCTTAAACCAACTTTCACCATCACTTCCTGTGCCCCTCCGAAATTAAACCAGGCCTTTACACCTTTTCCGCTGGCATTATTTTTTGCTGTTTTAAGGATGTTTCCTGATAAATCCATTTCACACAAACCATATTTACTAAAAGGAACCGAAAACTGAATATCAAAATAAACCACCTGATTGTTAGCCCATGCTTTCGAACGCCTCATACCGCGAATGTGAGTATTGCTCACAAACTCAACATAAGAATCAATCACCTCATCCCTATGTTTAAGATCGAGAATAACATTGTTTTGGGTTAAACCCGAATAAGTATATTTATGCAGACCGGCTCGTTTGGTAACGGTGAGTTCTACATTGATGTCGTTCTTATCCAGTTTCACAGCGTAATAACCGGGCGAAGCTTTTTCATTTTTATGAGAGAATAAAGAAGCATAAGTATAGTTCTTTAAATCAACATTGCCTGTAGTCGGCATAAGCAATATATCACCATAATCTGAACAACCCGTGCCACTGAGATGTGTATGAGAAAAACCATAAATGATAGAATCCGAATAATGATACCCGGAACAACCATCCCATCCATCCAAACGCGTATCGGGGCTCAATTGCACCATTCCAAAAGGCATAGTAGCACCGGGATAGGTATGCCCATGACCGCCAGTACCTATAAAAGGATTTACATACCCAGTGTAATCTTTGTTTTGAGCAGAAAGATTAAAATTACTTATCAGGATAAGAATGGCTATAGTATAAAAGAGTTTTTTCATGAGATATTATTTGATGTCGAATAATGAAGTAATTCTAATGTGTGATTTGATGGTTTCCAAAGCTTGCTTTGAAGTAATAAAAATCTGTTTGGGAGTGAATGGCAATAGATCGAAATAGTTATCAGATAGGGCGATTTCGCCAACTTCTGAATTGTCGAAACGGATGAACACATTTTTAGCCAGTTTCTTTCCATATAGCACGATTGAGAATTTCCCCTGCAGAGAATCTATCCTCCATGTGATTTCAGGATTGAGAAGTGCCAGGTCTTTGGGATTATTAAAATACAAAAAGTTCTCCGAAACAATCGTATCATTAGTATTGATGCAGGCATATAAAAACTGATGTTTTGAAAGGGAAGAGTCATAAGGTAGATTCTTCTTATCAACCTTATACAAAAATGTATTGTTGTTGGGATTTAAGGTGATTTTCTTCATTTGATTAGTTATCTGTATTCCATTAAAGTCCCATAGTTGAAGGAGTAATTCAGCATTAATGGTTTCCATTTTATCAGAATTAACCCGGACTTCAATGTCATTTCCATTTTGTTCTAGTGTTACCAAAATATCATTGTATGCTTTCTTTACAAAATACTGTAAAGCCTTAGGTTTATGATAATAATCCACCCCAGACCATGAAACTACAGGCCAGCAATCGTTCAGTTGCCAATACAAAGTACCCATGCAGCGGGGTTTGGCATTGCGATGAGCTTCGATAGCCGTTTTGATTCCATAAGCCTGAAGCAACTGACTGGTATAAATGTAGTCGTCGAGGTTGGTTGGCACCTTGTATTCACGCTCCATATAGGTTTTAATGGTTTCAAAGCCTGTGGGATGTTTTTCATGACACTTCATTTGGTCGGAATTCAGTCTCAGTTCATTTGTATCAATCACTTTTCCTAAAGTAATCCTATCAGGGAACCCTTGAAAACCATATTCACTAACAAACCGACCGACTTTCTTTTTATAAATATCAAAGGGTTCCATGCCCCACCAAACACCCCAATAATGAGAATCGCCTTTACTGTAACTCTCTTCACGACCCCAGCCATACTTTGGAGAAGAGGACCAGTAAAATCTATCCGGGTCGTTTGTTTTAATAATATCAGGTATGATTTGATGAAAAAGCTTTTGATAGTTATACCAAATCTCTGCACTATCAGCAAGGCTATAATGATATTGTTTTTGCCATTCCCAGTTCTTCCAGCCTTCATCCATCTCATTGTTGCCACACCACAAAGCAATGCAGGGATGGTTGCGCAATCGCTTCACCTGATAATCGATTTCTCTGCTACAGTTATCCTGAAAAGCATCATCCCCGGGATACATCGCACAGGCAAACATAAAATCCTGCCAAACCAGTATGCCTTTGGCATCGCATAAATTATAGAAAATATCTTTCTCGTAATTTCCACCGCCCCAAACCCTAAGCATATTCATATTGTTGCTTACCGCGATGTTTAGCAAATCATTGTATTTATCCGCTGTAACACGGCTCATGAAATTATCCTGAGGGATGTAATTGGCCCCCTTCATAAAAACAGGGATACCATTTAGTTTGAAATAGAAACTCTCGCCATCCCTGTCTTTTTCATTTACCACTTCAATGGTGCGAAGCCCTACATTCATTGCCCGCTTACCTACACATTTATCTTTAAGAAAAACTTCAACAATAAAATGATATAGATGAGGTTCTCCCAAATCATGAGTCCACCAGAGAATGGGGTTTCTGATAGTAAAATCAATTTCTGAAGTGCTTATACCTTTGTAAACTTTTAGGGTTTGGGTGGTATAAACAGCTTTGGTAGTTGCGTCAGAGATTTTAATAGTAAACTCCTGCGATATATCGGTGTACAATCTGCTTGCAAATCCAATCTTCGCTTCCTTTTTGTTTAATGAATGCTGAATAAATTGTACATCTTCCAATGAACAATCGTTCCAGCTTATGAGATAGATGGGTTGCCAAATGCCGCAGGTAACAAATCGTGGGCCCCAATCCCAGCCAAACTGATATTGTGCTTTGCGAACAAAAACCTTTTCATCACCAGGCAGGGTATAGTGTAGCTTTGATGCCAGTTCTTTCCCTTTTGTAACCGCAGGTTCAAAGACAATTTCAATCTTATTCTCACCTTGATGCAATAAATTTTTGACATCTTTTCTCCACAAACGGAACATATTATCTGCATCAATCGCCAGCTTATCATTGATAAACACCTTTGCATAGGTATCAAGTCCTTCGGCTATCAGATGAATGTGTTGTTGTTGCAACAGCTTCTCATCAACCTTAAAAGTGGCAGAATAAGTCCAGGTTTTGGTTTCTATCCATTGCAAATCTTTTTCATTGCAGGTATAAAAAGGCTCAGGAATCAGTTTGTTACTGAGTAAATCGTTATGTATGCAACCGGGAACTTGCGCAGGATAATAGTTTTGCTGCCCTTTTTCGGCAAATTTCCAGTTATTATTCAGCGAAAGGGTATCGGTATTTTGTGATTGTGATACGGCAATGTTTGCTATATTGAATATCAGCAGTATGTAATACCTGATACTAAGCATGATGTTATTTTGGTTTTGCGTAATTTATACCCATCATATCAAGCAATGCCAGATGACTTTTCAATCGTAGAGAGAAATCGGCATAATTCTTTTTGTCGGAAGACAACCATAATACTTCACTCAGAGCTATCAAACGGGGCATAGCCATGTATTCTACCTTTTTGTAATCAAAGATATATTCAGTCCACATATTGCCCTGAGCACCCAGAATAAATTTCTTTTGTTCAGGTTTCAATTGTGAAGGTATGGGATTATATGAATACACTTTATCAAGAGGGGTAAAACCTCCTATTGCCAATGGTTCTGTTTCGCGTGGTCCCTGATAATGGTCAAAATAGCAGTATTCGCCTGGGCACATCACCACGCTGTGGTTTTGATTTGCTGCAGCTATGCCGCCTTCCGTTCCACGCCATGACATCACCACTGCATTGGGAGCCAGACCACCTTCGAGAATTTCGTCCCAGCCAATGATGGTTTTGCCTTTAGAATTCACAAACTTCTCTATGGTTCGTACAACATAGCTTTGCAGTTCATTTTCATCTTTCAGACCTTCGCGTTTCATCACAGCCTGACAATTTGGACAGGTTTTCCAACGGGTTTTAGGACATTCGTCGCCTCCTATATGAATGTATTTTCCGGGGAAAAGAGCCATCACTTCGGTCAACACATCTTCTAAAAAATGTATTGTGGAATCTTTGGTACAGTACACATCATCGAAAACACCCCATAATTTGGATGTTTCAAAATGACCTCCTGTGCACGAAAACTGTGGATAAGCAGCAATGGCAGCCATACTATGACCGGGCAATTCGATTTCGGGAACCACTGTGACATGGCGTTCCTCAGCGTATCTAACCACTTCATGAATCTCTTCTTTGGTATAATATCCGCCATAGCGAATGGTGGCAAACTTCTGATTGGTTTCAGTATAACGACCAATCAATGGGCCGCTTCTGTAGCCACCCACTGAGGTAAGTTTAGGAT
>CAYYQJ010000156.1:0-6633 GCA_964473775.1 uncultured Bacteroidales bacterium
AAATGGTGAACAATATTCCTCCATTAACTTGTACATCAGTTAGCTTCGATTGGCCTTCGCCTCATGTTCCTGGTAATTATACTTTTGTATTTAATGCCGATTTTGGTTATGTAGTTGCTGAATCGAACGAGTTAAACAACGGTGCAACCACACATACAAAATTGGATACCTGTAAGGTTGATTTAACTGTTTACAATTGTTATAATCTCACTGTTGATCCAACTGATCCTGCTGTTCCGGGTAACATCACCATTCATGCTACTGTTGCAAACTATGGTTTGATTGCAGCAAGCAATTTTGATGTTAATTTCAATGTTGCAGGTGTGAATCATTTATATCATTTTGCAGGAACATTAAATCCGGGTCAATCTTCAGTTATCAATCTGATTGTGCCTACTCCTGCTTATGGCGATAATTTGTTGACGGTTACTATCGATCCGACAGATGCTATTGATGAATCGAACGAGCATAATAATGAAGCTACCGGTAGTCTTTGCTGGGATTTCTATCTGAGCGATTTCTGTGGTGGCGGAGCCTTCTGGGATTATACTCAAATTAAAAACCAACCTGTTACCTTAAATGTCGGAGTGAACAACGATGGCATGTATCGGGCTTCTAATTTACTTATCAAGTTTGAAGTAAGTGGTCCGGGTTTGCTTGGATGGGTTAATCTGGGCAATGCATCCACCTTCTGCGGAAGCACGGCTTGTTCGTGTCCGTTTGGTGTAAATTTGCCTGGTCCGTTTGCATTCCCACAGGTAGGAACCTATCAGGTGAGAATGACTGCCGATCCAAATGATGATTATACTGAGTGCGACGAAACCAATAATGTACTTATCGTTAATGTTCATGTAACTGATAAACCAGATTATCGTGTATTGTCGCAATACATTGCACCTAATAAACTGAATCCTGAGTTGAATGAGCCTATCACAATGGATATAACTTACGAAAATATTGGTACATCAAGTACTGATACGCTCACGTTATTTACCAAAGTGGATAACACTTATCTGAACGAGATTACAGTGCCCGGTTTGATGAGCGGAACATTCCATACAGTTCATATTCCTGTTACCTGGTCATCAGGATTAAGAGGAATTCATATCATCAGAACTGCTATCGATTTCCATCATTCAATTACCGAAATTAATGAGTTGAATAATGAAGCTACCCGCGCCATTATTGTGGGTAAAGCTCCTAATTTACGATTTACTTCATTCTTTGTAAGTAATACGATTCCATTACTTGGAACTATTGACACCATTCATGCTGCTATTAAAAATGTGGGTTACGACTCATGCAATGCTACTTATTCTTTGTATTATCTTGATAACAATAATAATGAAGTATTGATAGGTCAACAGCCCATCAGCCTTGATACAGGTGAAGTGGTTCATGTAAATGTGCCTTGGGTGGTTCTTGATGGAAAAACTACTCTGATTGGCAGAATCAGCAATGGTACTCCTGCCGAATATGACCTAACGGATAATGAAGCTACGGCTGATATCGGCGGTGTGATGACGTTAACGTTTATTACACGTCCGGCAAGTTGTTATTCAAATTCCAACGGTTTTGCCAAAGTGCTTATCGACGGAGGTCAGCCACCATTCAATATCATGTGGAATAATGGTCAGACTACCGATTCTATTTATGGTCCGGCCGGTAATTATTTTGTGAATGTGACTGATGCCAATGGGGCAACAGCCAATGGTAATGTAAGTATTACCCAACCACCGGCTGTAATTGTTGGTGTTAGTATAGTTGCTGATGCCACTACTATTTGTCTTGGAGATTCGGTTACATTAACTGCTACTGTTTCCAATGGTGGAAATTCTCCACAGTATCATTGGAAGAAAAACGGTTGGGATGTTGGCGACAACAGTCCGGTGTATAGTTATGCTCCTAATAATGGAGATTCCATTTACTGTGTTGTAAACTCTTCAATCACCTATTGTATTTTAGGTAACCCTGCATCAAGCAATGGAATTGAAATTACTGCCGTACAGTTGCCATCCTCGCCAGGAACTATTATTGGTCGCGACACCGTTTGTCGTGGTGAGCATGGAGTTCTGTATCATGCTTCGCCTTTTGCAAATGGAAATGCTTATCATTGGATAATACCTTCGGGTTCTACAGGTGAGAATAGTAATACTCCAAATAATATGTATCTTGAATTTGGACCTCAATCCACTTCAGGATATATCAGGGTTTATGGTAGCAATGTGTGTGGCAATGGCGATACATCTTCATTGTTCATTGTTGTGAAACCATTGCCTGTGAAACCGGATACCATTTATGGTCCGCCATCAGTTTGTTTAGGACAGACAGAAGTATATTCCGTGGGAGAAATTCCCGGAGCTACCTCTTTTGTCTGGAATTTACCTGATGGAACCGAAGGCAGCAGTACAGGGCCAAATATTCAGGTGCATTTTGGCACTCAGGCATCATCAGGATACATTACTGTGAAAGCGGTAAATGCATGTGGCGAAAGCTTGATTGATTCTATGTACGTAACGGTTCATTCTTTGCCTGAGGCTTTCATTACACCTAACGGACCAACCGCTTTCTGCGAAAACAGTTCGGTGCTGTTGTCGGCCAATGATGCCACATCGTTTTTGTGGAGTACGGGTGAAATAGATCAGTCTATTTCGGCAAGTTTGGCAGGAAACTATTATGTAACAGTTACTGATTCTAACGGATGTTCTGCGGTTTCAGATCCAATCGGTATAACAACAAGTCAGGCACCATTTGATATCCATACAATTACTATTGATGGCGGAATAGCTCCATCAGTTATTGTGGTGAACAGCAGTTTGTGCCCTGATTTGGCTGCTGAAATTCGTATCATACATCCTGAACCGGGTGTAAGTTATCAATTGATACAAGAAGGCAGTCCGAGTGGAAATGCACAGAGTTGTTTGTGTGATACCATTTCGCTTCATTCCGGGTTGTTGAATACAAGCACTCAATTCCAGATAGGGGCAACCCTTGATGCTACAGGTTGCAATATTTTGTTGGATACTATTATTAATATAACAGTGAATCCTTTAACCAAAAATATTCAGCTTAAGATGTTTATTGAAGGTTTGTATCTTGGTAGCGGCTTGATGTCTGAAGCTAAAACCATTGGTTTTGTTTCGAGATGGGCCACTGGAATTGCAGATAGAATAACTGTTGAACTTCACGATCCGACTAACTATACTAACATTATTTATTCAAATGATCAGGTAAATTTGAGCACTACAGGGTTTGCTAACTTTAGTTTGCCGTGTGAGATGAATGCATCGTGTTATATTACCATCAAACACCGAAATAGTATTGAAACTGTATCGGCAACACCTGTTGATTTATTACCGCTAGGTACCACCTACAATTTTACCAATGCTCATACCAAAGCTTATGGCAATAATTTAAAATTGATGGGTTCGGTTTATGCAATTTATGCTGGTGACGAAAATCAGGATGGTATTGTGGATGGTTCAGATATGGGAGCGGTTGACAATGCCAGCACTGATATATTACAAGGATATTATCCTGAAGATATTAACGGTGACGGTTTGGTTGATGCTTCTGATATGGCTATTATCGACAATAACTCTACAGCTATTGTTCATGCGATAACACCCTAGTTGATGGTTAATGATTAATTATTAATCAGGTACTTTAATAAAAAAGTGCGAAGTCGGTAAAGGCTTCGCACTTTTTTTTTCCGGAGAGATAGTGCAATGATAAAATCAGGCTGTTCAACAGAAGGCTTCATTGTTTGTACTGCGTACACAACGAAGCCTTAGCTGTTATGGGCTGTGACTTTTATTCTTGTTTATTTATTCTTTGTTTATTGTTTTCATCATAGGGCCTTCTTGTCTTACTTTTTCAATTGATTCATTCCAATACTCCCAAAATGCAGAATCAACAGGATAGTCGGTCCCTTTCCAGTATTCTCCACCGCTTAAAATGTCTGTCAAGTCCTTTGAACCACTATTTTCCCAATATGCCCTTATTGCATAAAGCATAGCTTCATAACCTTCTTTCTTGGTTATCATTTCGTTTTGCTCTATTCGCAATTTTTCAGAGGGATATTCATTATTCATTTTGTTAGCATTTTGAGTTTCATCATTGCCCATAACGATTATATAGCGTGAATTCACGCTATTTCTACTATATTTTTTCAATTGGGACTATTTTATTTTCGTTACTAGAAATATTAATAACCAACTATTTAACTTTTTCCATTTTATTATTTTTCTTTCTGTCGAAGAATTCAGGCTGGTGAATTCTATTTTTTACTTCAATTTCTCGTTTAATTATACAAATCACTCCATTTGCTTAATCTTATCAATCAACAAATATACTTAAAATTTTCAAACTATAATAAAAAAAAGCTTCACCAACCCAATGATGAAGCTCTCAACTCTCTTTTTTAGAATAAAAACTAAATTGTAATTTCAGCTATATCCGAATCCAGACCTACTTCTTTATCTTTATGAACTAAAATTATTTTATACTTCCGAACTTCAGATGGCATTTCATCTGCATTCGGACGAGTATCAATGTAGTGAGGATGAGTTACCTGAGCTACAAAAGTAAATTCAGTTTCTTTTCCTCTTTGGCAGTAAATTCTGCCGCCTTCGCAATGTTCTTTAGTAAATTTAACATCAACGCCTTCCTGTGTTTTTTTTAGTTTAATCACAGTTTTAACTTTATCATAGTCAACTTTAATTTCGCTGCCAATGATACCCAGTGTTTTACCTATGCCTTCGTCATAAGTTGTTTTGTCTTTAATAGTTTGAATTTCCGGACGGAGTTTATCCATATTGGTTTTTATGGTATTATCTCTGTCAGAAACTAATTGTTGGGCATCTTTCATGCCCTGATCTGCTGCCAGAATGGAAGCAATAATTAAATCGCAATAAGCCTGAAGTGCTGTGATTTGTGCAGGTGAAAAACCCAAGCCAGGGCCTTCAATTGCAATTTTCGCCTTAAAGTTGTACAACCATTTTAGTTGTTCCGGAATAGAATCCGGAAAATAATAAGTCCGTTTCATCTGATTCTAAAGTTTTTAAGATTAATAATTTTTTTTCTTTGAATTTTTTTCTAATTTTTTTTTGTTACAAAATTAATGATTTTTTGAGAAAAAAAAGACTTTTTGTAATTTTTTTTTAAAGATGTAAATAGCTAGCCACATGAAGTAATCGGGCATTAATTTTTTTTATGATGAGGATAAAATTTTATATCAGAAATTCGAAATTGCGTTTCAGTCATTGAGTGCCGTGCGTGCGGCATTGAGTCCGGCACCTCCGGCATCGAGTGCCGCATCTCCGGCATTAAGTGCCGCACCTCCGGCATTGAGTGCCGCATCTCCGGCATTGAATCCGGCACCTCCGGCATCGAGTGCCGTATCTCCGGCATTAAGTGCCGCACATACAGCATTGAGTGCCGCATATCCGGCATTGAGTCCGGCACCTGCGGCATTGAGTCCGGCACATGCGGCGGTGAATGCCGTAAGCAAAAAAATCGTTTTCCCGAATCAGAAATTCAAAATCCTAAATCCAGAATTCAAAATAACAATGAATTACACTCACAAATTCAAAATTCCAAATCAAAAATCTAAAACCCGCTACTCCTTTATAAACTTCCTTTTAATTACCGAATCTTCTTTTTTGACTTCGATAATATAAACGCCCTTGCTGAGGTTATGTATGTCCAGTTGGTTGTTTTGGATTTGTTTATTCATCATAATAATTCTACCCATCATATCATAAACAGAAACTGTGATAGGAGTTTGGGTATCTTCGTTAATAAAATAAAGAAGTTCGGTAGCCGGATTGGGATAGATAAGAATGGTATTGTTATCGTTAATTTCGTTGATGCCGGTCATACACATTTTTACGGCCCTCCAGGCATTTATTTTGCCCCATCCCCAGCGATAGCTTCCTGTATCGGGTATAATACCTGTGCGATTGTCTTCACGTGCAGTAACTTTGATAATTTCTTTTATCTCAGCAGGGGTGAGGGTAGGGTTGGCCTGAAGCATCAATGCCACAATGCCTGTTACCATGGGCGACGACATAGAGGTGCCCGAAAATTTATAAAATTTATAATTTCTGCCGTTGAAATCAATGCTGGTAATCATCCCCGAAAGGCTTTGATTGGTGAAAGATGAAACCGACGAACACACATTTTGGCCGGGAGCCGAAATATCAGGTTTCAAGCGCCCATCGTAGGTAGGGCCAAAGCTCGAAAAGGTAGAGATGGTGCCGCCAACAATGGTGCTGCCACTAAGAGTTTCGGCCAGATGCGAGGCTATGCTTATCACACTTTCTGTGCAGGCCGGCTCGCCCACTCCGCAATAATAATCGCCATTGTCCCATCCCAACACCGACGCGCTGAAAGGCGAACCCCAGTTGCCTACATCGTTGGTAAGTTCTATCACATTCCAGCAATTTACTTTGGCAGGAGTTCCGGTGGCAAACAAAGCGATTTTATAGGTAGCAGTTTTCAGATTGCGGATACGAATGCGCATGTGAGGTCGGTTGTTCAGCGGATTTGCTGAATCGGAACTTAGATTGTAAAAAATGGTATCGGCCCCAATCACAATGTGGCCTTCAGCATAATGGGCCGTATCGTTGG
>CAYYQJ010000157.1:0-6604 GCA_964473775.1 uncultured Bacteroidales bacterium
CATCAGCCAATTATAATGGAGCATTTATCTGACAATCATGTTTTAGAATAGAGCCAATAAAATTAAATTGCACGGCATTTAGTCGTGCAATTTTTTTTCTTCCAATCTATGAATTATATCAATGATTTTAATCAATACATTGCTGATTTTTATTTAATGCGTATTCAGATTATGTCAACAATAAAATTGTTGCACAACTAAAATTCGTAGTATGTTTGCAATACTTTTACAAAATGAAATTTATTCTAACACAAATATAATATAAACAAAAAACAAATTAAACATGAAAAAAATTTTATCTGGCATTTTAGTGGCTTCGGCTGCTATAATGATTTCCCTGACAGGCTGTAACAAAACAGGCCCAGCAGGTGCAAATGGCAAAGACGGTAAAGATGGGACAAATGGTGCAGATGCAATTGCTACTTGCAAAGAATGCCACAATCCAACCGTTGTTGACAGAGTAGTAACTGAATTTTCGTTATCTAAACACTCTTATGGTGAAGCAGCAGGCGAGGAAGCAGGAAACACTACTTGCGGAGTTTGTCACGAATCTGAAGGCTTCAAGTATGTTTGCACCAACAATGTTTCGACTGTTTGGACCTATAATGCAGGTACCAACAAATGGACCAATCCTTATGCTACTATAGCTAGTTCAGCTTTTGGACCTTTAACATGTGGAACATGTCACAGTAGTCTACATACTACTTATGGCTATTCTGATATTTCAGCTTTAACCTCAACTGCTCCTGTTCCAATGACCATGTGGGCTGGTGCAAAAACCATCAATTGTTCACAACAAGGTGGAAAAGCTAATTTATGTATTAAATGCCATCAGCCACGTCCGATGCAGTGCAATGTTAACCCTACCAGTGGTGGTCGTTTATTAAACTATGATTCATTAGCAAACTACCCTAATGAAGTTTATTTTGACAGTGCTTCACCAACCACATGTAAATATGTAAAACCATCTTACAGAATGCACGTTCACTACGGATCTGTAGGTGCTATATTTGCTGGTGTAGGTGCAATCGAAATCCCAGGAAATGAATCATATACCAGTTCATATCACGCTACTCATGCTACTTGTCAGAATTGTCACATGGCTCCTATTAATGGTGCTTCAGGTGGTCACTCTTTCAAAGTAATTGGTAATTTCAATGGTTGTAACGTTTCTGGCTGTCATGGAGATGATCCAATCAGTGCAACTTCAACAAAATGGACCGGTACAAGAAGTGATATTAAAGGATTACTTGACCAACTTGCAACCAAAATCAATGCTTGTGGTGGTGGACATGATATTCTTCATGTTGAATCAGATGCTACCTTAAATCTTTGGGCTGGTATTTCCACAGGAAATTATGATGGTTATCTTGATATCTATAGCTCATCAACCAATCCTGCCGGATATTGGAGAGATCCTTGGGGAAGTGGTGCAATCAACAGTGCAAAACCAAAATTCCCTTCACTTAAATTTGCTCAGGTGGCTGCTATGATCAACTTCCAGATGTGTTTAAGAGAATATAGTTTAGGTATTCACAATACTCAATATACTTGGGCGTTGTTAAGCAATTCAATTGATGCTTTAACTGCTTTAGGTTTCTAAGAACTTAGTTAATTAGTTTTTAAAAAGGCTGTCTCACAAAATGAGACAGCCTTTTTTCTTTAACAATAGTATTTAGGTTAACCTTTATAAAATGGCATAGTCTTATTTATTCTAACAAATCCAATTTGAATATTAGCATACGCATATGGAAGAAATTAACAATAGGTATTAATACAGCTCTTAATATAAAAGATTGATAAGAATAATTATCAGTAGACATACATAGTACTTAGAAGAATGGATAAGGTATAGTAATACAAATCACAATTCAGGGAAAGCATATTTTATACCTTTCTATAAACAATACCTCCCAACGCATAGGATCGGAATAAGCCTTATTCTTCTTAATGTGGGAAGAATATTTTATAAGAAAATAAGAGAAAAAAGGATTAAAAACCAACCGTCGCTGTTGTTTCATCAACAGAAAAGATAACTTCTCTGCCAATGATCAAAGCATTGTTATTATCAATATGGCCAGAGGGAAAATCAAAACAAACCGGATAATTGTATTCTGAAACTGCATCAGCAATAATCTGATAAGCACTTGCTCCAAACGGGACTTCATTATCATTCATATTATTCATTCCACCAACAATCAAACCAGCCAAATGCTGAAGTTTTCCACCTCGTTTCAATTGCATCATCATACGGTCGATATGGTATAGATATTCTTCCAGGTCTTCAATAAATAATATTTTTCCCTGGGTATAAATATCGGAAGAAGTTCCGCTTAAAGCATATAACAGTGATAAATTTCCACCGGTTAAAACCCCTTTGGCAGAACCTTGCCTATTTAATGGATTGGCAGGAATTTTATAAATAACCTTTTCTCCAAACAATGCCTTTTTAAAACTTTCTAGAGCAGCAGGCGTATTGTTGGCGAAATTTATTGGCATGGTGGAATGTATGGTTTCAATACCGAAATTTTCAAAAATATGAGAATGAATTACTGTGATATCACTATAGCCACAAATCCATTTTGGTTTGGTTTTTAGCATAGAGAAATCTAAATCATCAATAATACGTACACATCCATAACCGCCACGTGCACAAATGATGGCTTTTATTTCCGGATTATCTAGTAATTCCTGAAACCCCTTGACTCTTTGGTCATCGGTTCCGGCATATTGATGGTACTCATTGTGTATATTGGAGGCTAAAACTACTTCGAGATTCCAGCTTTTAAACACATCCAATGCCGGTTGAAGTTCATTAATCGAAATTTTTCGGGCAGGGGCAGCTATTCCGATTATGTCCTTTTTATGTAATCTTTTTGGTGTTATAGAATTGACAATCACTTTTTGGTATAATTTAAAGTACTATAAATGGTTTGAAATTGTTAATTTTGCAAACTCATTAAATACAAATTTCACCGAAAGTACAAAAAAATTACGAATATGCCACAAAACATTAAAAAATTTAAACGAACCACCATCACTTCTGCCCTCCCTTATGCTAACGGACCCGTTCATATTGGGCACCTTGCAGGGGTTTATATTCCTGCCGATATTTATGCGCGATATTTACGTTCTAAAAAAGAAGATGTCATTTTTATAGGAGGTTCTGACGAACATGGAGTTCCCATAACTATTAAAGCCCGTCATGAAGGTGTATCACCTCAACAGATAGTAGATAAGTATCATAACATAATCAAAAAGTCTTTTGAGGAATTCGGGATAAGTTTTGATGTTTATTCCCGTACTTCAAATAAAATGCATCACGAAACTGCTTCTGAGTTTTTTAAAACCTTATATGATAAAGGTGAGTTCATAGAAAAAACCACACAACAATATTATGACGAAGAAGCCCATCATTTTTTGGCCGACAGATATATTACAGGCACCTGCCCGCATTGCATCAACGAAAAAGCTTATGGCGACCAGTGCGAAAATTGCGGAACTTCGTTGAATGCAACCGACCTCATCAATCCAAAATCGGTGTTGAGCGGAAATCTCCCAGTTTTAAAAGATACCAAACATTGGTTTTTGCCATTGGATAAATATGAAGCATGGTTAAAAGAATGGATTTTAACCGGGCATAAAGATGACTGGAAAATTAATGTTTACGGTCAATGCAAATCTTGGCTTGACCAGGGTTTGCAGCCCCGCGCTGTTACCCGCGATTTGGATTGGGGAGTAAAAGTTCCTTTGGCAGATGCTGATGGAAAGGTGCTTTATGTTTGGTTTGATGCTCCAATAGGATATATCTCGGCAACAAAAGAATGGGCTTTGGAAAAAGGAAAAAACTGGGAAATATACTGGAAGGATGAAGAAACCCGTCTGCTGCATTTTATCGGGAAAGATAATATTGTATTCCACTGCATCGTATTTCCATCTATGCTTCATGCCGAAGGAAGTTACATACTGCCTGATAATGTGCCTGCCAACGAATTTCTGAATCTGGAGGGCGATAAAATTTCTACTTCACGCAATTGGGCTGTTTGGTTACACGAATATTTGCTTGAGTTTCCTGACAAGCAGGATGTGTTGCGTTATGTTTTGTCAGCAACTGCGCCGGAAACAAAGGACAATGATTTTACCTGGAAAGATTTTCAAACTAAAAACAACAGCGAACTGGTTGCCATATTGGGAAACTTTGTGAACAGAGCTATGGTTCTTACACAAAAATATTATAACGGAGTGGTTCCGGCTTGGTCAACCAAAACCGATTATGATAATCAGGTGTTGAACGAAATAGACAAATTTCCTGCTGCTATTGCCATGAGTCTGGATCATTTCCGTTTCAGAGAAGCATTGGCCGAAATGATGAATCTGGCCCGTCTGGGAAATAAATATCTGGCTGAAACAGAGCCATGGAAAATTAATAACTCCGATCCTGAAAGGGTTAAAACAATTTTGAATATCGCCATTCAGATTTGTGCTAACCTGAGCATTGTGATGCATCCGTTTTTGCCTTTTACTGCTAGCAAGCTTTGCAAAATGTTGAATATTGAAGAAAAAACATGGATTGAAAGTGGAAAAACAAACCTCATAGAAGCAGGACATCAAATGAATGAACCCATGCTGCTTTTTGATAAGATAGAAGATGATGTGATTAATGCTCAGATTGAAAAATTGCATAGCACAAAAGAACAAAATGCTTCGGATCAGGTGAAAGTGGCCGCTGCCAAAGAAAACATATCTTATGACGACTTTGTAAAGATGGATATCCGAACCGGAACCATTCTGGAAGCAGAGAAAGTTCCTAAAACCAAAAAACTTCTCAAACTAAAAATTGATACAGGACTTGATAAGCGTACCGTGGTTTCTGGTATTGCCGAATTTTATGATCCTGAAAAGATTATTGGTCAGAAGGTAGTTATCCTGTTGAATCTGGCACCTCGTGAAATCAAAGGAATTGTTTCGCAAGGAATGATTCTGATGGCCGAAAATGCAAAAGGAGACCTCAGTTTTGTGAATGCTACCGGCGATAATGAAAATGGAAACGAAGTGAGATAATCCGTTTCGGACGACTTCTTAAAAACATTATTCGGTTTTCGTCGTTATTTTATAAACAATCCCGGTTCAATTCTTTTTCAAATCAATAAAAACCCGATTGCATTATTTGTTTATTTTTGCTAAAAATCTCTGCTTATTATCATGATCAAAGGAAGAAAAATAATATCATTCACAGTGTTTGCTGTATTTTTTACGGTCATCATGTTGTTGTTTTTCTATCCTTTGGCTCAAAACCAACAGACTAAAGACCGGCTTTTAGATAAGAAAAAGCAGATTGAGGACGAAATTGCTTACTACCGGAAATTGATTGATGAAACCAAAAAGAATAAGAATTTATCATTAAATCAATTGGTTTTGTTGAAAAATCAAATTGAGAAACGCGAAGATCTTATTGATGAAATCAACACCGAGATGTCGGATTTGGATCATAAAATCAATCAAAACATAGTGGTTGTGCAGCGCTCATCCGAACAAATGAAAGCTTTGAAAGAGGAGTATGCTCAAATGGTTTATAATGCTTATAAAAATCGCAATTCTTTTGATCGTTTGATGTTTATTTTTGCTTCAAAAGATTTCAATCAGGCGCATCAGCGATTAAAATACTTTCAGCAGTATAATGAGTATCTGAGCCATCAGGTAGATTTGATATTGAATACAACCAATCAGATATTACAAAAAAATCAGGAGCTTGTGCAGCAGAAAAACAGCAAAAAAGAACTGCTGCTATCGAGTGAAGAAGAAAAGAAACAGCTATCGCTTGAAAAAGAAAAAAAGGATGCCGATGTTTCTAAGTTGAAGCAAACCGAGCAGGAATTACGTAAAAAGCTGAAACAAAAAGAAGGTGAAGCTGCCATTCTGCGTAAGAAAATAGAATCGGCTATTACAGACGAAATCCGCAAGTCGGCTGTTAAATCCAAGAAGGTGGTAACAACAACAACCACCGTGAAAAATGTATTGACTCCCGAAGAAGTGGTTGCCTCTGATAATTTTGCTGGCAATAAAGGAAAGCTCCCGTGGCCTTTGGAGCGCGGAGCCATTACAGGCACCTTTGGCGAACATCCTCATCCGGTGTTGGAAGGAATAAAAGTAAAGAACAATGGTATCGACATTTCCACTTCGCCCGGGTCGGCAGCAAGAACTGTTTTTGCAGGTATCGTAACCAGCGTTATCACCATAACTAATAGTAACAAAGCCGTGATTATACGTCATGGAGAGTTCTTTACAGTATATTCCAATCTGCAATCGGTATCTGTTAAAAAAGATCAGAAAGTGGCCATCAAACAAATCATAGGTGTAATAAACACCAGTTTGGACGACAATAAAACCGAACTCCATTTCGAAGTATGGCAGGGAAAAACCACCTGCAATCCGGCTGAATGGTTATCGAAGAAATAAGTCGGACCAACTCAGGAGTCGGTAAATATATTATATCAATCAAACAATGTAGTTTGCCCTTCTCGTTTCAATGTCCAGCAATCGTTGCCTACTCTTTGGGCTATACTTTCCAAAACCTTTAAGATGGTTTGATTTTCGGGTGTGGTTC
>CAYYQJ010000158.1:0-6564 GCA_964473775.1 uncultured Bacteroidales bacterium
CTACACGGCTCTGAACACTCTTTCCCTACACGACGCTCTTCCGATCTCTTCCTATGACATCCAGCCAGAAGATTGACCGCAAACGATTGCCCCCGCCTGCTACTCCACTCCATTTTTCTGACCAGAAAGAAATCATTCTGCCTGTAACTGATTTGGAAAAAGCCATGATGAAGATTATGGCAAAAAATTTCAATCGCGAAGACATTTCAATGGACGATAATTTCTTTAATGATTTGGGCGGACATTCTCTGTTGGCTGCCGTTATCGTTTCCGAAATGAGAGAGCAGAAGATATTCGAAAACATGTCGGTAGTAGATGTCTATAAATTTCCCATCCTTGCCGATTTGGCCCGCGAACTGGAAAAGAAACAACCAAATCCAAATGCCAAAGTTAAAAAAGAGCGCAAAATTCACATGCCAACCACATTCAGTTATTATGTTTGTGCTTTCTCCATGCTGGTATCTATGTTCTTCTTAATCCTATTGTTTGGAATGGAATGGTTGGGACCGTTTTTTGTTTATTCTTACTATTATCAGGCCGATATGGGTGTAGTTTACTCATTAGGTATGATGTTTGTGATGTATTTTGCTTTGTTTCCTATACTTTCTTTATTTGCTGTAGGATTCAAATGGGCGGTGCTGGGGCGCATCAAACCCGGCAGATACAAGCTTTGGAGTTCGTATTATTTTCGTTTCTGGATAGTGGACAAAGTGATTAATATCTGCCCTATCATCTACTTCACAGGAACACCCGTTATGAATATTTTTCTTCGCATGTTAGGAGCCAAAATAGGCAAAGATTGTTACATCAACACCTCTTCCATTTCGGTTTTCGATTTATTTAAAATAGGAAATAATGTAAGCATTTGTACAGATTCTCATCTGAGAGGATACATCATTGAGGATGGTTATCTTGATATCGGAAGCATAGAAATTGCCGACAATTGCTTTATCGGAACCCGTTGTTGTGTGTCTCACAATTCAAAGATGGAAGCAAATTCTTCCATAGAAGACCTTACTCTTTTGCCCGAAGGTGGTGTGATTCCTGCAAACGAAAACTGGGCAGGCTCTCCGGCAGTGAAAATATCTATGAATCATCAGGCCAAACAAAAAAAGCTTTGGGCTGTCAGCAATTCTTTGTTGTTTCTGATAAGCATTTTCATCATACCCCTCATCACCATGTTGGCCTATTTCCCGGGGATGATGCTCATCACACATCTGGATTATTCGTCCGACCACTATCATTTTCTTTGGTTAACCTTAGGTGTAGGCGTATCTTTTGTGGTATTGCTTACGCTGATAATAACATTCCTGAAATGGATTTTATTGGGCAACATTAAAGAAGGTCAATATCCTGTCAACAGTTTCTTTTATTATAAAAAATGGTTTTTCGATCAGTTGATGAAGCTGAGTCTTCAGGTAATAGGAACACTTTATACCACACTTTATCTGCAGATATGGTTTAAAATGTTGGGAGTAAAAATGGGGAAACGTGTCGAAATTTCAACGGTAGAATTTATCTCTCCCGATTTGCTCGAAACAGGCGACGAATGTTTTCTGGCCGATTCTGTATCCATTGGCGCATCTCATGTGCGAAACGGTTATATTACCATTGCAAAAACACGTATCGGTAGTCGCACTTTTGTTGGCAACAGTGCAGTAATAAGCCCCAACACCAATTTAGGAAGTGATGTATTGGTTGGTGTGCTATCGCATGTAAGCAAAGAAAACCTTCCTGCCAAAGACGGAACCTCATGGTTTGGTTCGCCTGCTGTGTTTCTGCCTAAGCGGGATATCAATACCGATTTTTCTGCAAAACGCACCTTCAAACCAACCACCCGATTGTTTGTTTTACGTTATTTCATAGAATTTTTCAGGGTTATTTTACCCACCACACTGTTCATCACTTTTGCGGCACTTATCACCAATGTTGTGTCGTATCTTCAGGTAGAAAAATCCTTACTCGAATTGTTTTATGTTTTTCCTTTCCTCTATATTTCGGCGGCTATAGCAGGAACTCTCGTTACTGCAATTCTTAAATGGGCTATTATTGGCAAATATAAACCTGCAAAAAAACCATTGTGGAGCAATTATGTATGGCGCAGCGAACTGGTGACCGGTTTGTACGAAAATTTTCTTGTGTTGTTTTTCCTGAATATCCTCACCGGAACACCTTTCATTGTGTATCCCCTGCGAATGCTTGGATGCGAGATTGGCAAAAAAGTTTGTTTATACACCACTCAGATTACCGAGTTCGATTTAGTGAAACTCGACGACAATACCATGCTAAACGACAATTGCACTCTGCAAACCCATTTGTTTGAAGATCGCGTAATGAAAATGTCGTATGTGGATATTGGCAAAAACTGCACCGTAGGGGGCATGGCAGTGGTATTATACGATTCGAAAATGGAAACCCAATCCATACTCGAACCCCTATCTGTATTAATGAAAAGCGAAACACTTCCAGCCAACAATTGTTTTATGGGCGCACCGGCGAAAAAGATTTAGGGAAGTTGGTAAAGTCGGAAGACCGAAGTTGGAAGTAGTACCTTGTAAATAAAAATCGACAATCTGATGTACTTTTTATAAAATGAATAGACTACAAGCCAGATACCAAAAAATCTGTTTTATATTCGTCATCCGTTTTTACTATATCTCTATATGAGAATGTTTTAATCATTGATTAAACTAATCAAAACTAACGAAAAACTTCATTGACCTATTGACCTCCGAGCTCAAACCCCTAATGAAACTTCTTCGACCTATTGAGCCCGGAGCTCAAACCCCTCATGAAACTTCATTGGCCCTTTGACCTGCGAGCTCAAACCCCTAATGAAACTTCTTTGACCTATTGAGCCCGGAGCTCAAACCCCTCATGAAGCTTCTTTGACCTTTGACCTCCGAGCTCAAACCCCTCATGAAACTTCTTTGGCCTATTGAGCCCGGAGCTCAAACAAAATGGCAGTAATTTTATTATTAGATTTCATATCTAAGACTATAAGGCTAATTAGTTTGGCAAAAAAACAACCTTCCTATCTTCCTTCTATCTCAAAAACAAACAAGCATCCCCATAACTTAAAAACCTGTAATTATTGTTTAAAGCATGTTCATACAAATATTTCCATTTAGGACCAAGAAAAGCTGATATCAACAACAGCAAAGTGCTTTTGGGTTGATGAAAATTAGTTACCATACCTCGGATAATACGGAAATTATAACCCGGAATTATGATAAGTGAGGTTCTGAAATGCAACTGACTTAATCGGTGTTTTTTCAAATAATCCAACAATGTGTTCAGCACTTCATCAGTCGGCGGTTTACGATATTCAGTTTCATAAGCATCCCATTGATTCACTTCGGTAGGCATCACACCTGTTGAAATATATTTTGCACCCAGCCAATACAGGCTTTCGATAGAGCGAACCGATGTTGTACCTACCGCAACAGTATTGTTGGATTGCAGCAAATCTTCAATCATTTTTTTTGTAATCATCACTTGCTCGGCATGCATCACATGTTGCTGAACAAGGTCGGCTGTAACAGGCTTAAAAGTGCCTGCGCCCACATGCAGGGTAAGATGTGCTATTTGTATTTTTTTTTTATCCAATCGGTTAAACACTTCTTTGGTAAAATGCAAACCGGCAGTAGGAGCTGCAACCGACCCATCGTTTACAGCAAAAACCGTCTGATATCTCTTCGAATCATCATCTTCCGCTTCGCGATGAATATACGGAGGTAATGGAACCTTCCCTGCTTTTTCAATAACCTGAGCAAAACATAGCCCGGGCAAATTCCAGGCAAATTTAATAGAAAATGTACTATCGTTCCTTTCAACCACTTCAGCAGAAAGAATGCCTGATCCGTATTCAGTCTCCAAAGCCATCTTCAGTTTGCCGCTCTTCCACTTTTTTGCATTCCCCACCATACAATTCCAAACACAGCTTTTTTTTTCCTGCATGGCCAATTGTATATCCTTATAAGGAGCTTCAGGTTCAAGGCAAAATATCTCTATTGCCGCACCACTTTGTTTTTCGAACAACAAACGGGCATGAATCACACGCGTATCATTCAATACCAATAGAGAATCACGCGGGATAAACTCATCAATAGAAGAAAACTTACTGTCGAACACAATTTCACTATGACAAACCAGTAGTTTGGCACTATCTCTTCTTTCAGCAGGATACAAAGCAATCTTTCCAACAGGTAGAAAATAATTGTAATCCGACAAATTGATTGGCAAAATCTCTCTCATAAAACCGAAATTAATTTAAAATACAAATCAACCATAAAACAAATTAGATTAAACAAAAAACACCGCTAGTTTTATAAACCTTAAAGCACATTCAACAACTGTTCTTTTATTTTTTCAAGCTCATCTTTCATCTCGATAACCATTTTCTGAATTCCTGCATCATTCGCTTTCGAGCCTAAAGTATTTATTTCGCGCCCAATTTCCTGAGAAATAAAAGCCAGTTTACGTCCATTGGCATTATGCTCCTTTGTTGTTTCACAAAAGTAAGTACAATGTTTTATCAATCGAACTTTTTCTTCCGTAAAATCAATCTTCTCCATATAGTAAATCAATTCCTGCTCAAAACGATTGGTATCAATTTTCTCCTGCTCCACAAAAGCCGAAATATTTGCCAATATCCTTTGACGTATCTGAATCAGACGTTCTTTTTCAAACGATTCTATTTTATAAACATTGTTTTGTATCACCTCAATGCGCTGAAGCATATCTTCACACAACACCGCTCCTTCTATTTTTCTGAAGGCATTCACGTCCGAAACGGCTTTTTCTATAGCAACAGCAATTTGCCACCATTCTTCATCATTAATCTCCTCGCCCTGCGATTTAACCACATCGGGCATTTTTATCAGCGATGCCAGAATATCAGGATGCATAGGTATATTAAGTTCTTCCGAAAGTTGTTTTAAATCTTCGTAATATTTTTTCGCCAGCTCTTTATTGAGCGAAAAATTTGTTTCCCCCGAAACATTCTCAACCGTAATAAAAATATCTACCTTCCCCCTTTCGAGTACCTTCGATACCAAACTTCGAATATCAGCATCTTTATCCCGATAAGCGGATGGAAGTTTTAAGTTTAAATCGAATTGTTTGCTGTTAACTGATTTAATTTCAATCGAAACTTTTTTGTCAGGTAAACTACAGACGGCCTTGCCATAGCCTGTCATTGATTTCATAATACGTACTTTGTTTGTGCAAAGGTAGTATAAGAATCGGGTATTTTAACGCTAATTGCAATTTTTATCCTAAATTTGAGTTTTAATTCCGGATTTACATTTCTATACAAGCTTGAAAAAAGCCATCATAATATTATTTTTTTTTGCAGCCCTGTTTTGCCATAAAGCACAAGCACAGGATTTCTCTAACTTCCGTATTAAATCCATTTCAGTAACTTCCGATACCCTCCGCCTCGATTCACTAAGCATCATCCCAAAAACATTGCTCATTACCTGCGAAGATGGAACCTCCCTCGACACCTCTTTTTATAAAACAGATTTACCCTCTGCCTTGCTTTTTATCACCAATCAGGATGCCTATCTCAACAAACTGAAAGGAAAAACCCTCAAAATATCCTACCGTGTCTTCCCATTTCTTTTCACCCAAACAAAAAGCCATAAAAACACAAACCTCATAAACACTTTTAAACAAGCCAACGAAAACCCCTTTTTATATCACTACGAAACCTCCACCGAAGATGTTTTTAAATGGGGCACCCTCAACAAAACCGGCAATATTTCCCGCGGCGTATCCTTCGGAAACAATCAGGACCTCGTCGTAAACTCCAGTCTCAACCTCCAGCTATCAGGCTACTTATCCAACGACATTCAGGTATTGGCAGCCATCACTGATAACAACATCCCCATTCAACCCGATGGCAACACCCAGCAATTGCAGGAATTCGACAAAGTATTTATTCAGCTATTCAACAAAAACAACAAGCTCATTGCAGGCGATTTTGAAGTAAACCGACCCAACAGCTATTTCATGAATTTCTATAAAAAAGCCCAGGGCGCCTTGTTCGAATCTCACATCCTCATTCCCTCAAAAAAGAAAAAAGACAACGACCTGAAAATATTTCTTCAAGGCTGCGGCGCCGTTTCCAAAGGCCGTTACACAAAAAACATCCTTACCCCTTTGGAAGGCAGTCAGGGCCCATACAAACTCACAGGAAGCAACAACGAAAACTACATCATTGTCCTCGCAGGCACCGAACGTGTTTATATCGATGGCCGCCTGTTAACCCGCGGTCAGGACAACGATTACATCATTGATTACAACCTCGGCGAAGTTACATTCATGCCCAACAACATCATCACCAAAGACAAACGCATTGTCATCGAGTTCGAATACACCGACCGCAACTACTCCCGCACCCTGTTTTTTGCAGGCACCGAAATCGCTTACAAAAAAGCCGCCCTCCGTTTCAACTATTATTCCGAACAGGATTTAAAAAACCAACCCCTTCAGCAAAACCTCACCGAAGCAGATCGGAAGAGCACACGTCTGAACTCCAGTCACCTGAAGCTATCT
>CAYYQJ010000159.1:0-6558 GCA_964473775.1 uncultured Bacteroidales bacterium
TCCGTGACCGTGTAGCGCGCCTCATCCCGCAAGCCGCGCAGCTTGAAGCAGGCGAAAGTCTGAACGGGATTTTCACAGCCGACGTTACGTTGAAGGGACGCATGTCGTATCTGGATAAAAAAGAATACGAGAAGTTTAATGCCAAGGGAATGTTGAAAATTGAGAAATTCGCTTACGCCTCCAAGTCGCTGACACAACCTGCCAATATTCGCCAGGCAGAATTGCGTTTTAGTCCGGCCATGCTTGAACTCACCGGCCTGGATGCCACTATGGGCAAAACCGATTTCAATGCCAGTGGCTCAGTTGAGAATTATTTGGCATATATCTTCCGTAATGAACTTCTTAAGGGTAATTTTAAGCTCAATTCGCGTTTCATCGATGTCAATTCTTTTATGACGACTGAAGAAACGCCTTCCACACCTCCCGCAGCGGAAGAGGGCGAAACAGCTTCGAAAATGACAGTGATAGAGCTTCCAAAGAACATAGATTTTGTTTTCACTACGAACATAAATAAGATATTGTACGAGAAGATGGTAATCACCAACGTAAAAGGCGGAATGACCTTGCGAAACTCGGTTTTGAGTATGGATAACCTATCTATGAACGCCCTGGGCGGTTCTATGTCGCTGGGTGGTTCGTATAGTTCGCAAAACCCCGATGTGCCTAAGGTAGATATGCAGGTGGACGGAAAAAATCTGAATATTACTGACGTGGTTGAACATATTAGGGCTGCAACAAAATTTGCTTCAATCCTTAAGCATGCAAGCGGAAAATTTTCTGTAAGTATGAAGTATGCTTCGAATCTGAAGAAAAATATGACACCTGATTATGCTTCAGTGAATGCTTCGGGAGGCATCACCACCTCCGATATCACCATCACCAATGCCGATATCTTTAACAAACTTTCAGATGCTCTGAAGATTAATTTGTTTAAAAATATCCATGCCAATGATGTGAATCTTACCTTCAGCATCATCAACGGTACTTTGTTTTTGAAGCCTTCGGATATAAAGTTCCGGACAAGCAATCTGAATGTGGAAGGTTCGATACGTTTGGATAATACCATCAATCTGGTGATGAAACTGGGCGTTCCGCGCGCTGAATTTGGCACGAAAGCGAATGGAGTGCTTACCGATTTAACCAACAAGGCTTCGGCCTCAGGCGCAAAGGTGAATGTGGGCGAAACGGTGTTTCTGGATATTCTGGTGACGGGTACTACCAAAAAACCTCAGTTTAAGATAGGATTAAAGGGTAGTATCAACGATATTCTTAATGATTTAAAAAATCAGGCGAAAGAAGAGATACAAAAGAAAACTGAAGAGGTGATAACCAAAGGAAAGGAAGAAGTAAGCAAACAAGCCCAGCAAATTATGGATCAGGCCCGAGCCAAGGCTCAGCAGTTGAAAGACGAAGCCAAAAATGCCGGCGATGCCTTAGTTGCAGAGGCGGATAAGCAGGGCAAAGCGCTTGAAGACCAGGCGAAGAATCCGTTTACCAAGGCAGCCGCAAAAGAAAGCCATAAGGCGCTGGTGAAAACCGCTCAGGATAAATCAAACCAATTGCAGCAGGAAGCAGCCGCCAAAGCGGATAAAATTATGAGTGATGCGCAGGGGCAGGTGGATCGATTGAAGTAGAGACTTGATGGGTCGGAAGACGGAAGACCGAAGTCGGAAGTTAGAGGATTTTTACCACTAAGGCACTGAGTTCACAAAGAAACACTAAGGAATGGTACATAATAACTTATTGCATTTTAGTGAACTAAGTGTCTCAGTGGTGAAAAGCTGTATGATTTTTTAATTATCAGATTCAATCACGCAGATAGATAAATAATCAGCATTCCATCCTTTTCGCGGCTGAGGTTGGCGGCATAAACAAAGCGCTGGTCGGATGGAATTTGTTTTAAATCTATTGTGATGGATTGGCCTGCACTTACAATATATTTAACCTCCGGAATTTCGGATTCATCACTATTGTTGCTAAAAAACAAACAAATATCGCACATTCCGGGATTTTCGGCCTTCCATATTTCGGTGCCATCATAACGAAGCTGCAAAAGTTTGATCTCGACGGGCAACAGCATAATCTGGAAGCCATCCGGCGTAATACTTTTGGCGTTGCGCCGACGCATGGCGCCTATATCAAAAAAACCATCCACACGGTCGGGCGTCATATAATATTTGTCGGTCAGTTTGCCTTCCACTCCAAGCATAGCTGATGTGGTGCTGAGGCGCAAGACTTCCTGTTCTTTTGAGAGGTCGGACATTAATTTTTGTGCCTTCAATTGGGCTTTAATGCCTGCATCATATCTTGCGGCAAATGTTTGTAAATCGAGTTTTAAATCGGCCAACTGATTATCATCTCCAATGGCTTCAATAAGCGTATTCATTGCCGAAAGGCGTTGAAAATACGGCCCTTTAATCAATTCGCCTCTTCCATGAGGGATTAATCTGATTGCATCCACAGAGCCTTCGCGATAGATGCCCCAAATTTTCACAACCCATGTTGGCGCTTTTTCGCCCACCAATTCTTTGTTCAAATTCTGAATTACGCGTGTGGCACCCATAGATGCATTGAATGCAGCGCGATATTTAATGTATCCTTCGTTCCAAATGTCAACAAACACCTTATAAAAAGCGATGATTGCAGGAAAATCGGCCTCAGCGGCATTTGCAAGCAGCTTAAAATAAGTATAGTTGATTAAATGGTTTGCAAATATCTGACTTCCTTTACAGGCGTTGGCATGATGGTTTATGGCAAGAAATTGTTTCATCTGTTTACTTTTTTTGCTGTTGAGATAATCTCATTCATTATGATATTATAATAAACGCAAAATTCGAAAAAAAACTTGATGTAAATTCGAAAAAAAATTAAAAAATATTTTTGCCAATGAATTCAGGATAAAATAAAATGGATTTATAAAACACCAAATAAGGTAGATGCATGATAAAATAGATATCGAAAATCGAATATTATCTTCATTTAAAAAAATACACAATGGGGCAAACCGCTATTAGTGAAAACCTGAGTAAAATCCAATTCGACGAAACACAATGGGTAGAAACATAGCAAAAACCCATATCGGCAGAACACAATGGATAAAAACATAGCAAAAACCCAATTTGGCAGAACACAATGGGTAAAAACATAGCAAAAACCCATTTCGGCAGAACACAATGGATAAAAACTTAGCAAAAGCCCATTTCGGCAGAACACAATGGATTTTAGTCAGAATATAACCCATTGTGGAATACCGTAATGCGGTTTATTCAAAATAAAACCCGTTTTGGAATGCCAAAACGGGTTTTATTTCTTATTAATCAAGTGCTTGAAGAATTTAATGAATTTTGTTTTGTTTATATATCTTATCAATTGATCGGAAATGGTTCTTATTAAGATACACTAAGATTTTTTCAGAAGAATTCCTTAGTGGTTCTTCGTGATCTTAGTGTCTTAGTGGTAAATAGAAAAAACTGAATCAACTCAACTAAACCTCACCTTATGTGGGTCGTGGAAATCGCGGCGCTGTTTTTCGAGTACCTGAAAGATTTTTTCGGCAACAATATTCATTATGTCGAAGCCGTTTTCTTTTAGCCAGGCAATGGCTTTGGGTTTGTTGCGACAAGCATCGGCAAAAACCACATAAAAGGTCATCTTATGTTTTACCAGCCATTTATAGGCATCCTCATAGCCATCCATGGCGTTCGAAAGTATGGCAAACTCGGGATAACCATTTTTCATCAACCAAAAAAAAGCTTCGGTGTCCGAATTGATGCAATTGGATAAGGCAGCGAGTTCTACGTAACCATTTTCGCTTAGCCAACGGAAAATTTTCTTGTTACCGTCAACAGCTTCGGCAAAGGCCAATAATATCTTAGGCTCGTAGCGCAGCATCTTTTTTTCAGAGATTGTAATAAACTTCGTCCACTTTTTTCGATAATTCTTCCGGAGTTTCCTTGCGGTTTTCTTTTTCTAACTTAATTTCAACCATCAAACAATGCATAGTTTTCTCCCATGAAGAATCGTGATGAATCTTATCACAAATTAATCCAATTCTATCCATAAAAGTTACTGCTTTTGCAAAATTCGAAAATACATAAGTTTTTTGGAGGGAAGTTTGGTTTTTATACCACGACTTTATTGTTTCCATTTTAGTAATATATAGTAAGGGGAGTTTGATTGTTATATTGTTTTATTGTTAAATGGTTTAAGGGGGTTTATTGTTAAATTGTTTTATTGTTAAATGGTTTTAGATGATTGAGCTTTGTATTTTATTATTTTCATTTTCCTGCTACAAAATTAAATAAAAAATCTCAAATCAACACAACTTAATTTCTGCCCTTCCCTCATCTTCATTCCGGTCTTTGGACTTCCGTCTTCCTTTTCCCTCTACAGACTTCGGTCTTCGGACTTCTGACATCCAACTCCTCCTCCTGACTTCCGTCTTCGGACTTCCGTCTTCCAACTCCTCCTTTCAACTTCCGTCTTCGGACTTCCGTCTTCCAACTCCTCCTCCTGACTTCCGTCTTCGGACTTCCGTCTTCCCTAATACACTTCCGCTTCCAACCCTATATCTCTAACCTTCTTTGCTATCAATAACAGTTCTGTTTCTGTTATTTTTTCGAGTTTGGCTGCGGGCGGACGGCGGTCGAGGGAGTAAATCATCACCGATTGCGGATTGATTTCTTTCAAGAGCTTCAGCCATTTATCCACCTCCACTTCGGTGGTGTTGTCCACACGTTTTCCATCAATTTCTCCTTTTAAAAACATGGATTGAATGATGAGGTCGCCATGAAACTTTTTTAGATTTTCGACCACCGTATCAAGCGAAATTTTGCCTTTCGGATTGTTTATCAATTGAAAAATTTCTTCCGAACCCGCATCCAGTTTCATGATATTGTTTACCTTTATCAATGATTCTATGATGTTTGGGCGCGAAAGCATGGTAGAGTTGCTCAACACACTTATTTTTGCTTCAGGATAATATTTGTCGCGCATGGCGATGGTATTATCGATGATATCGGAAAATTGCGGATGCATGGTTGGTTCGCCATTGCCGGCAAAGGTGATGGAATCGATATTCAGATGATTCTCTTTCAGAAAGATTAATCTTTTTTCCAATGCTTCATCAATTTCGGCGGCATCATAAAAATGTGCCTTTTCCACCTGTGTGGCTTCGGTCCAGCCGCATTCGCAATAAATACAATTGAAAGTGCATATCTTCACAGTGGTTGGAAGCAAATTGATGCCCAATGAGGTGCCCAAACGGCGGCTTTTCAGCGGCCCGAATACGATTGAATCAAACAAAGTTCCTGTCATGTTGCTATCTTATTTGTGCGTTAAGTTGTTTTGTGTATGCGGCAATCAATTGATTCATCGCGTCGTTTATTTCGTCGTCGGTGAGGGTTTTTTCTTCGTCCTGCAAAATAAAATTCACGGCATACGACTTTTTATCGGCTGCAATATTCGTGCCTTCATAAATATCAAACAAGCTCACTTTTTTAAGCAGGTCGGGAACAGTTTTATAAGCCAAAGCCTCTATCTCTGCATAAGTTATCTGTTTATCTATCAGCAAAGCCAAATCGCGGTTCACTTCAGGGAAACGGCAAACTTCGGCATATTTTGCGCCTGTGATATCCAGATTTGCGAGCAATACATCCCAATGAATCACGGCAAAAAACACCTTATCTTTGATGTCGCATTGCTTTGCCAATGAAGCTTGCAGTTCGCCAAATTCGCAGAGCAATTGGTTGTTCAAACTGTAGCTGAGTTGTTCGGCGAACATCAGGGGCGTTTGGATTTCAGTAATTTTTATTTTTTGAAGATGGATGCGCGTACGTTTCAGGATATGGTTTACTATGGCCTTCATATAATAGATGTCAACCTTTTGTTCTTTGCCATGCCAGTTTGCGTGCTGAACATTTCCGCTCAAAAATAAAGCCAACTGTTTATACTCCGAATATTTTTCCAATGCATCGCCTGCAGGCTTTTTATCGCAGAAATAAACCTTGCCAAATTCGTAAAACAGGGTGTCGGGGGTTTTATGATTCTTGTTATAGGCCACAGACTCCAATCCGGTAAACAATAATGTCTGCCGCATCACATTCAGCTCTTTGCTCAGTGGGTTCAGCAGTTTTACCAGGCGCGAAGGCTCAAACAGCGAGTTGTTTTGCTCGTAATACGCCGCTTTGGTTAATGAGTTGGTGAGGATTTCGTAAAAACCTATAGAAGTCAGATAATCAGAAACCGTATTTTGTACTTTTTCGGGATCAGGTTTTGGGAAAAAACTCAAAGAGGCCCGCATTCCGTTGCCGAACTCAATGTTGTTGTAACCATAAATTCGCAGCACTTCTTCCACAATGTCAATCTGGCGGGTGACATCTGTTTTAAATGGAGGCACTTCGAGCATAAGCATATCATCAGTTTCTGATTTGATGCGTATATCGAGTGATGTTAAAATCCTTTTTACCGTTTTTCTTTCGATACTTGTTCCAATAATTTTATCCAGATAATCATAGATCGGAAGAGCACACGTCTGAACTCCAGTCACCTGAAGCTATC
>CAYYQJ010000160.1:0-6538 GCA_964473775.1 uncultured Bacteroidales bacterium
ATTGGAGCCATAATTGGATATGCTGGCGAACTAATTAGCGCTTCAATGGGCAATTACTGGAAAATTGCTGCAGGCTTGATTTCCATTTTTTTTGGTTTATACACTATTGATTTATTACCCTTTAAAATTCCGGGGATTTCGTTCAATGTGCAAAAAAAGAAGAATGGTATTCTGAGTGCAATTTTGTTTGGGCTGGCTGTGGGTGGTGTTTCCGCTTTAGGAAGTTTTTGTTGCAACCCGTTTTTTCCTGTCATCATGGCAGCTTCTTTTGTAAAAGGAAGTACGCTTTGGGGAGTACTTATGCTGTTTTTCTATGCCTTAGGCTATGGATTGACTTTAGCTGTAGCTATGATTGGCATAGGTTTGGGCTTGGGAAAAATATCGAAATCGCTTGCAGGTTTTGCAAAGGTTCTTAAATATGTGGTTGGGGTTCTTTTTATCATTCTTGGATTTTATTTTCTTATCACCATCTGATGAGTTATGAAACATTACGTGACAGGCATACTTGATACAGCGGTTGGTAGGGTCGAACAGGTTTCTACTGTTTGGCAGCCAAAGGATGTGTTAAGTACCATTCGCATACGTTGGTCGATTGGCCGTATGAATTATACTGTGGAACCGGGCTTGTATGCGGTGGGAAATCCTGATGCTGATTCTGAGGTTTTTGTTACAGGCAATTTTAAACTGAGTTTCGACCATGTACGGCGTGCCTTAGATGGAATCAATGCATGGATACTTGTATTGGATACCAAAGGAATCAATGTTTGGTGCGCTGCTGGAAAAGGAACATTTGGCACTGAAGAGCTTTGCAAAAGAATTAAGCTCCATGAACTGGATAAAATAGTAAATCATCGCAAAATATTTGTTCCACAGCTGGGAGCAACGGGTGTGGCTGCTCATGAAGTGAAAGCAAATACAGGTTTTCGGGTGATTTATGGCCCTGTAAAAGCAGAAGATATTAAGGATTTTGTTGCATCAGGAAATAAAGCATCGGCAGAAATGCGCAGGGTAAGGTTTGGCACTTTGGAAAGGATTAAATTAATTCCTGTAGAGCTTTCTTATGGGAAATATTATATGTTGCTGGTTCCGGCAGTTTTCTTTATTCTTGCGGGTATAAATCTGCATGGTTATTCGGTAGAGAATGCATGGAGCAATGGCGGAAAAGCAATCATTAATTTATTAGTGGCATATCTGGCAGGTTGTGTGATTACACCACTCTTGCTTCCCTGGATTCCGTTTAAAAGATTTTCTTTAAAAGGATTGGTGGCAGGATGGTTGTTTGCTGCCGCATTGTTGTATTTTAATATGCTGGGGACAAGTATCTTTGAAATCATTTCATGGTTTTTGATTATGGGAAGTCTTTCTTCTTTTCTGGCTATGAATTTTACAGGATCTTCAACCTTTACTTCACTTTCGGGAGTTCAGAAAGAAATGAAGCTATCTCTTCCATTGCAGATTTTAGGTGCTGCATTGGGAATTATTGGATGGATTATTACCAGATTTATTTAATGAACATGAAAACACTAACCTATCTAAAAGAAGTTGTAACCCTGGAATTAGACCGGCAAAAATGTAATGGATGCATGATGTGTATTACTGTTTGTCCGCATGATGTATTTGTTTTAAAAGATAAAAAGGCATTCATTCAACATAAAAATCAGTGTATGGAATGTGGGGCCTGTGCAAAAAACTGTGCCGAAGATGCTATTAAAGTAAAGTCGGGTGTGGGATGCGCTGCAGGAATTATCAATGGATTACTCAGGGGCACTGAACCGAGTTGTGATTGTGGGGGAACTTCTGGAGCGTGTTGTTAATTAATCAATAACTTAATCATCAAATTAGAAAATATGCCAAGTAATAAACGTTTAAACTTTCTTGACCGCTATCTAACCTTATGGATATTTCTAGCTATGACCATTGGTGTGTTGTCAGGGTATTTCTTTCCTGCAATAGCACAATTCTGGGATTCATTAAAATCATCTCCCGACAGTACAACCAATATTCCAATTGCTATTGGCTTAATTGTGATGATGTATCCTCCATTAGCCAAGGTTAAATACGAAGAGTTGGGTGATGTGTTCCGCAACTTCAAAGTATTGGGACTATCACTGTTGCAGAACTGGCTGATTGGGCCGGTTTTGATGTTTGCTCTTGCCATTCTGTTTTTCAAACTGTTTCCGGGTGAAAACAATGCCAACCTACCTTACATGTATGGTATTATCATGATTGGCCTTGCCCGTTGTATTGCTATGGTAATTGTTTGGAACGACCTGGCAAAAGGCGATACACAATATGCTGCAGGATTGGTGGCTTTCAATTCTATTTTTCAGGTTTTGTTCTTTTCGGTATATGCCTGGTTTTTTATTGCGGTGCTGCCGGGTTGGTTTGGTATTCCAACCAATGAGGCTGTATCGAAAATTACTATTGTTCAAATTGCCAAATCAGTATTTATCTATCTTGGTATTCCGTTTTTGGCCGGTTTCTTAACCCGTTTTATATTGGTTCGGGTTAAAAGTAAAGAGTGGTATCACACAAAATTTATTCCCAGGATAAGTCCGCTGACACTGATTGCCTTGCTGTTTACCATTATTGTAATGTTCTCGTTAAAAGGCGAAACCATTATAAAAATCCCTTTGGATGTGGTTATGATAGCCATTCCTTTGTTGATTTATTTTGTCATCATGTTCTTTTCGTCCTTTTGGATGAGTAAAAAAATCGGGGCCACATACGGACAATCGGTAACCTTATCTTTTACTGCTGCCAGTAATAATTTCGAGTTGGCAATAGCAGTGGCAATAGCCATTTTTGGGATGAATTCCGGCGAAGCATTTACTGCTGTAATCGGGCCATTGGTTGAAGTTCCTGTGATGATAGCTCTGGTGAATGTGGCTTTGGGGTTTAAAAAGAAGTATTTTAATAGTTGATTGAGTAGATTAAGTGGATTGTTGTAATTGGGTAATTGAGAAATTTTGAACCCTTTGAATTATAATATTTTGCTAATAAGTGCGGAGATTTTAATTTTAAGATACTAATTCTTAAATAAAGTTAAAATTCAACAGCTATATCCCATATCTGAAAAAAAAGAATTATGTTCACAGTCTCAAATATTAAAAAAAAACTCTCTCATTTTCAGTTAAAAAATATTAATTGACTCGAAAAAAACGATAAAAATGGCTAAAAAGAAATCTGATTCATTAAAAAGATTAAAATGTGAGTACGACAAACCAAGCAATATTTCTAAGCTTGTAACCTATTTTTTAAACTTTCTGTTAGGCATGTTGGCTGACCCACTGTTTGCACCCATTGAAACTTTGCTGGAGAATGCCAAATCACAGGTAGAAGATTTAAATACTGCCGAAATTGCTGCGGCAGGCAAAGTGCCCGGTTCGGCTGCGGCAAGAGATATGGAGTTGCTTAATACCAATATTATTATGGATGAGGTGCTTGCCGAGATGCAAAAGGCAGGCGATGCTGATATTCCAAAATCTAAATCTCTTTTTGAGAAACATCAGTTGAAAATTTATGAACATCCTGTCAGTCAAAGAGATGAATTCGAAGCAACACAGGGTAAAATCTCAAAAACAATTGATGTAAAAAACAGAGTGGTAGGTAAATATGCTGCTTATCTTTGGATGATTAGCCCTGACAAAGTAAACTGGTATGTGGGAGCATTTGCCAATGTGTCAACAAGCACTGTTGTCGATTGTAATAATCAACCCTTAGTAAAAGGAAAAACCTATTACCTCAAATCGCAAACATTTATGAAAGGAGAATACAGCAATTGGAGTCAAATAGTTGAGGTTGTTTGTATTTAATAAAAAAGCAGCAATTTTCTGAAAAAAGCAGCAGGCGTCGTAAAAAAGCAGCGCTGTTGTGAAAAAAGTAGAAATTTTGTGAAGCAAGCAGCAATTTTCCCTAAAAAGAAGCACGCTTGTGAAAAAAGCAGCGCTCTACACAAAAAAGCAGCTTTGTTGTGAAAAAAGTAGAAATCTTGTAAAGAAAGTAGAAATCTTAACAAAAAAGCAGCGTTGCTCAGAAAAAAGTGGAAATCTTCAGAAAAAAGTGTCTTATTTTCAAATCCCCAGCTACGAGATATAATATGCTTCGCACCCAAATAATCTGAGAATCAGTGGCGATTTCTTTCCACATCAACCTTATTAACACCCCCCATTTTATAATTCAATTAATTTTTTTTATTCATGCTGTATTTCTTTTGTATATTTGCCCTTACAAAACAAGATTTTATCAATTACAATGGCAAAAACTCAGGATTTAAAAAACTTTGACTTTGGTAATTCGACTGATATCGGTCTGATACGCAAAGAAAACGAAGATTACATGGGCTATTTTGAATGCATAAATGGCCATGTTTTTGTGGTATGCGATGGCATGGGCGGACATGTGGGAGGCGCGTTGGCATCGCGCACAGCGGTAGAAAGTATAAGGGCTTATCTCGAAAATCATTATTTCGATTTGCCCGAAGACACATTGAAAGCTGCTATTGAATTTGCCAATTCTGTAGTATTAAAAAAATCGAAAGAAAATCCGGGACTTTCGGGCATGGGCACAACTATCGTGATGATTCTTATTCGTCATGATAAAGTGTATTATGCTCATGTTGGCGATAGCAGGATTTATATTTTCTCTGGTAATAAATCCTACAGGCTCACACGCGACCATTCATACGTTCAGGAACTGGTTGATAAAGGTGCCATTACTGAGGAAGAAGCCAATGATCATCCTGATAAAAATATTATTACCCGTGTGTTAGGCATTCAGCCAGATGTAAATGTGGCTGTAGGTGCTTCAGCTGTGGTGCCGGCAAATGATGATATTGTAATGCTCTGTACAGATGGTCTTACAGGCATGCTTTCTGATCAGGAGATAGATGAAGTGCTTTGTCAGAATATTTCGGTTCAGCATAAAGCCATGAAACTTACCCAACTTGCCAATGAAAAAGGGGGTGTAGATAATATTACTGTGCAACTGATTTTGTTTTATAATGTTTCGAACAAAAAATCGAAATTTGTGGATGTCAGTGGGCAAATGACTGAAATAAAAGCAGAAAAAAAAGAAAAAGAAACTGTTGCTAAAGAAACCCGTGAGCCCAAAGAACCAAAGCCACGCAAAGAAAAAAAACCTTTTACTATGGGAAACCGGTTTCAGATCAGCGTTTTATGGATGAAGCGTATTAAAATTGCTGCTATTGCACTTGGAGTATTATTTCTTGCTTATGTTTTATGGGATATGTTTATAAGGCAGGGTGTTACTTCTCAAATGGCCAGCGACCAGAAAGTGGTTACTGATACTGTAAAAAAACAAGCGACTAAGGATAGTACCATTGCTGCCAACAAAGTTCAAAATCAAATACCTTCAAAAACTGATACCAGTTGGATAAGTTATTCGGTTAAGAAAGGCGATGCATTGGGTAAGATAGCCAATAAATTCGGTATCCCGGTTATGTTTATCAAACTTAAAAACAAAATGAAGAATGACAATATTGGCGAAAATCAGAAACTGATGATTCCGATTAAAGCCAATCATACCGTGGTGCAAAACGAAAAACTGGACGCTATTTCTCAGAAATATAAAGTGAACAAAGCAGCCATTTTAAGAGCCAACGATATTAAAGATGAGAAAAGTATAAGAGCAGGGAAAGATTTGGTGATACCTTTTAAGTAATTAAGATTGAAGAACGAAGAGTGAATAGTTACTATGGCTATTGATAAAACAAAACATCATAATAAAGCATCTGTAAAAGGCAATATGAAGCCTGAATCGCAAGCAGTAAAATCAGAGAAGAAATCTGTGGTGATTCCACAGAAATACCTGAAATGGATTGTTTTTGCTTTTGCATTTCTGTTGTATGCCAATACTCTGGATTTAAAATACACCCTTGATGATGCGTTGATGATTACTGGAAATTCCTTTACAAAAAAAGGGATATCTGGCATAAAAGAAATTTTCACCAACGATGCATTTGTTGGTTTTCTGGGTAAAAACAATTTGCTGCCTGGGGGGCGTTACAGACCTTTGTCGCAGGTAATGTTTGCTGTTGAAAAAGAATTTTTTGGTTTTAATCCTTTCATCGGACATCTTATCAATGTGTTACTTTATGCTCTCACTTGCATGTTGTTGTTTGTAGTTCTACAAAAGTTGTTTAAAACCTATACCTCCAATATATGGTTTTTGTCCCTGGCTTTTGTTTCTGCCTTGTTATTTACAGCGCATCCATTGCATACCGAAGTTGTCGCTAATATAAAAGGCCGTGATGAGTTATTATGCTTACTGCTTTCACTGACATCGGTTTATTTTAGTTTGCTATTTATAGAAAAACAGAAATTCTATCATTTAATTCTGGTTTTCGTGGCCTTTTTCCTTGCCATTTTGTCGAAAGAAAACGCTTTGACATTTCTGGCTGTTGTGCCCCTTATATTATATGTATTCACTAATGCAAAACTGAAAGAACATTTGTTGGTATTATTGCCTTTGATTGTGGCAATTGTGGTTTATTTTGTGTTACGAATGAGCATGATTG
>CAYYQJ010000161.1:0-6528 GCA_964473775.1 uncultured Bacteroidales bacterium
ACACGGCTCTGAACACTCTTTCCCTACACGACGCTCTTCCGATCTCTGGCTTTTTGAAATGGGATTGGGATTGGATTATTTGAATGTTTATAAAAATTACAATACCTCAACGACTACTAATCCCAATAATGTTTCGTGGCTTGCAGCCACAGGGCGCATTGGAGTAAGATATGAAAAGGTGAATGGTTTGTTTTTCCGTGCCGGTTATAATCCGCATTATTCGCTGATGAATAAAAATATGATTGAACCGATTAGCAAGCATGCTTTTTTACACATGTTTAGTGTGGGGATAGGGTATGCTTTTGATAATTAGGAAGAGGGGAGGGGTTGGAAGACCGAAGACAGAAGATGGAAGTTTGAAGACGGAAGTTGGGAGCGCATAAAGAGAGATGTGTTGGTAAATAGTTTCTGTAGTGCTTAATAAATTTGTGTTCTGAACCATAATGTATTACAATATTTTGTAATTTTGTAAAAAAGAAATAAAATGAAAGTTTCAGTTAGTTTGCAAAGCAAAAAGTTAGAATTAATTCAATGGCTTTCAACAGTAGATGATGTTTCTGTAATCAATAAAATTCTTGATTTGAAAAAGAAAGAAAATAAAGACTGGTGGAATTCGGTTTCGGATGACGAAAAACAATCTGTTGAGCTAGGGATTTTAGATGCGGAAGCCGGGAAATTGAATTCGAATAATAAAGCAAGAAAGCTTTATGAAAAATATAACTGAGTGAAAAGGTTAAAGGTAAAAGTTATAAAGTAAAAGGAACTCTACCTGCCTTAATCAACTTAATTCCCCTAATCAACCCAATTCCTCATTAACTCCCTGAGCACCTCAGTGCAGAATTTTATAAACCATTTCTTTCATCATGTCGCCATCGGAGGCGGAGGCATTATTGACTCCCTTACACCGTAAATCATAATCATGAAGGTAATGAAACACTTTTTCGAGTTTCGTCATGGGATAGTTGCGGGCAGCAGTAGCATAATCATCTATAAACATACGGTTTATTGAAAGGGCAGATGCCACATTGTTGGGCGATTTGTCAGCTATATTGTGATACAGGAAAACCTTTACAAAAAAGGAATACAAAAAAGGCAAGGTTTTAACCAAAGGATTTTCTTTTTCGTTTTCTGCAAAATATTTAATGATTTGATTGGCTTTAAAAACATTGCGGCTTCCCAATGCCTTCTGCAATTCAAAAACATTGTAATCTTTGCTGATACCAATATTCAGTTCCACTTGTTCAGGAGTTATTTCAGTCCCAACAGGTATATTAATGATGATCTTACTGACTTCGTTTACAATCTTGCTTAAATCGGTGCCCAGATATTCGGCCATCAGAAAAGAAGCTTTTACAGCAATGGGATATCCTTTTGATTTCAGATAAGAAGTAATCCATGCCTGAACCTGATTGTCATAAATTTTAGGAGATTCGAAGAAAACGGTTTTCTTTTCCAGTATTTTTGCAAAAGTCTTGCGCTTATCAATCTTTCCATATTTATAACAAATCACCAGAATGGTTGAGGCCAAAGGATTTTCTATGTATTTCTCCAGAGCTTCAATGTTCTTAATATCCTGTGCTTCCTTTACAATTACCACCTGATAATTAGACATCATAGGAAATCGCTTGCAACTTCCAATCACATCCTGCACATCCGTGTCGCGGCCATAGAGTACCGATTGATTAAATCCTTTTTCATCTTCCTGAAGCAAATTGTTTTCAATATAATCGCTTATCAAATCAATATAATAAGGCTCTTCGCCCGATAAAAAATAAACAGGACGATAAATCTTTTTCTTCAGGTCGCTTAATATATCGGTTACAGATTGCATGGGTTTTTATGGGTTTATTAAGTTGATTGGGTTAATTGGGTTGATTATGTATTAAGTATCCTCCGTGTTCCTCTGTTTCTCATTCGTGTTCTCTGTGGTTAATCCTTAGTTGTAATCGAAATAAAGATGTTTCACCGTGAGGCCGTTATTGATTAATTGTTTTAAAGATTCAATGCCTATGGTGAGATGAGATTCGAGGAATTGTTCAGTCACTCTTTTGTCGCTTTGATCTGTTTTTACTCCTGAAGAAATCATGGGTTGGTCGGATACAAGCAACAAGGCACCTGTGGGAATACGATTGGCAAAACCCACAATACAAAGTGTTGCGGTTTCCATATCAATCGCCATGGCGCGAATCTTTCTCAGATATTTTTTAAAATTATCATCATGTTCCCAAACCCGGCGGTTGGTGGTATAAACCGTACCTGTCCAATAGTCGAAACCCTGGTCGCGTATGGTAGTCGAGATGGCTTTCTGCAAATTAAATGCAGGCAAAGCGGGTACTTCGGGTGGAAAATAATCGTTAGAAGTTCCTTCACCCCTGAGGGCAGCAATAGGCAAAATTAAATCACCCAGTTTATTTTTTCTTTTCAGTCCGCCACATTTGCCAAGAAACAAACAGGCCTTCGGTTGAATAGCCCCAAGCAAATCCATAATGGTGGCTGCATTGGCGCTTCCCATACCAAAGTTAATTATAGTGATATCCTTATAAGTAGCACTTGGCATGGCCTTATTGACACCCATAATCGGCACATTGTTCATCTTCGAAAACAGTTCTAAATAATGGCTGAAATTAGTAAGTAGAATATAGTTTCCGAAATCTTTTAATTCAGTTCCGGTGTAGCGTGGAAGCCAGTTTTCGATAATTTCGCGCTTTGTTTTCATTGCCCTAATATTTTTTTATGTAATTTTATGGCAAAAATACTAAATTATCAAATGCATAAACTCAATCTTCCGCATTACGATTTTAATATTGTTAAAGACAGCCCTACCAAAATATTCGATTTTATACGTAAAAAATATGTGGTACTCACGCCTGAAGAGTGGGTGAGACAGCACTTTTTGAAATATCTGGTCACCGAAAAAAAGTATCCGCAATCCTTAATCTTTATCGAAAAAACTATTGTGGTAAACAAAATAAAAAGACGTTGCGATGCGGTGGTTTATAACAATGAGGGAAATCCTATGATGATTATCGAATTTAAAAAGCCTGAGGTTCCCATTGGTCAGGCAGTTTTTAATCAGATTGCCCATTATAATATTTCTATGAAGCTAAAATATCTGATGGTTTCCAATGGACTGCAACATTATTGCAGCATCATCGATTTCGAAAACCACAAATATCATTTTCTTGACAATATCCCTGAGTATTCTGAACTTGTAGCCATGCTCTGATTTTTTTGATTAATTTTACACCAGATTTAATGCCTTTATGAAAGCAACTGCCACCCGTGTTCTTGTAATTTTTCTTCTGATATGTTGCCAATCTTTCGCGATGGGTCAAACTTCAAACCGTTTCTATTTGCCTGCCTCTGTCACGGCAAACGATTATCAGCTTCATAAAATGATAATAAAAATAAAGCCTGAACATGCCTCAAAATGTTTTTCATCCGTGATAAATATTCCCCGCTTGCAAGAGGTTTTTAATAAACTGGGGGTTTCTTCAGTTCAAAAGAAATTTCCCCAAATAAAATCTGCTGATAAAAAACTAAATAATTCAGGTCAGGCCTATGCCGATCTTTCTTTGATTTACGATTTGGATTTTCAATCTAACCTTTCCATAGAAAATGCCATAAATCAACTCTTGCAAACAGGCGATGTGGTGTATGCCCAACCATCTTACCTTGTGAAACCTTTGGATTTCATCCCCAACGACCCTTTGAATTTTAATCAGTATCATCTGGCCATCATTCAGGCTTACAAAGCCTGGGACTTTTACAAAGGCGACACCAACACTGTGATTGGAATCCCCGATTGGGGCACAGATATCGACCATCCCGATTTAGTCAATAATATCAAATACAACCACAACGACCCCATCGACGGAATAGATAACGACAACGATGGCTACATCGATAACTTCCGCGGCTGGGATATGGGCGACAACGACAACAATCCTCAGGGAAACATCACCCATGGCGCTTTTGTGGATGGAATGGCTTCCGCACAAACCGATAACAACATTGGCTTGTCGGGCACAGGATTCTTATGCAAATTCCTCCCCATAAAGATTTGCGATTCTAACAACATAGGCATTCGTGCTTACGAAGGCATTGTTTATGCCGTAGAACATGGCTGTTCGGTGGTAAACTGCTCGTGGGGCGACACATTTTATACAGGCCCTTTTGGTCAGGATGTGATTGATTATGCTACCATAAACAAGGGTGCGATGGTGGTAGCTGCCTGCGGAAACAACAACAATACGGGTTTGTTTTTTCCTGCCGCTTATAATTATGTGCTCAGTGTGGCCGGCAGCGGAAGCACCGATGTTAAATGGAGCGGCTCCAGTTATGGTTATACGGTTGACATTACGGCTCCCGGCGAAAATGTTTGGTCAACTTATGATGGCGGCACTTATGGAAGTTCCAGCGGAACCTCTTTTGCTTCGCCCATAGTTTCGGGCTGTGCCGCGCTCTTGCGAAGCCGTTTTCCCAACCTCACAGGTTTGCAGATTGGCGAACTCATCAAGGTTTCCGCCGATGTAATTGATACCATCCCATCCAATCTTCCTTACAAAGACCTGCTGGGCTCGGGCCGTGTGAATATGTATAAAGCCTTGTTCGATACGGTGCATCCTTCCATAAAATTCATGAATCAGATGATAACCGATGCTGATGGAAATGGCTACTTCACCAAAAACGATACCTTAATCATAAAAGGCGATTTCCTCAACTATCTTGCCGTTTCCTCTTCAAACCTGAAAGTTACCATGCATTGCCTTTCGGCGAATACCGTGATGATTGATTCGGTAGCCAATCTAGGAGTTATCAATACCCTGCAAACCATCAACAACAATGCGCAACCCTTTAAAGTGTATCTGAAACCCTCTTTGGCCAACAACGAAGAGCTTATTTTCAAACTAACTTTTACAGATAATAACTACCGTGCCGTGCAGTATTTTTATTTGGAAGTGAACCTCAATTATCTCAATATCGATACCAACCGCATCGCCACCACCCTCGGCAGCGAAGGCATGATAGGATATAACGATGCCAATAGTCTTCAAGGCCTGGGCTTCCGCTTCAATCATGGCGAAACCATGCTTTATATGGGTGGATTCATCGCGGGTAAATCTGCTTCACAGGTTTCGGATGCCATTTATAGTGCCACAATGGGTTTCGACCACGATTTTCATTCCCTGCAAAATATCCACAAAATCAACAATCCCACCCTAGCCGATTACGAAGCTTATGGAGAATTTAATGATGCATCTGCAGGAGCCAATGCCATCAATTTACTCATTAAACAACATGCTTTTGCCTGGACCACCGCCCCCAATGATAAGTTCGTTATTGTGCAATATACTTTAATTAATAAGGATGTTTCCGATATCAACAATCTCTATGCCGGTTTGTATATGGATTGGGACAATTGGAATCCCTCAAAAAACCGCATCAGTTTCGATGCCGTCAACAAGTTGGGCTATTGTTTTAGTATTGATGGAGGCGATTATACAGGCATTTCGTTCTTAAGCTCAGGCGGATATTTTCATTATGGATTTGATAACGATGGCGCCAACGGCAGCATCAATATCAACGATGGATTTTCTGATTTAGAAAAATATACCACCCTGAAAACCGCCCGCAACGATGCCGGAATGGCTGCCACAGGAAACAATGTATCGCAACTGATGAGTTCAGGGCCTTACAATCTTCTCCCCAACGATTCGGTGGTGTTGGCTTTTGCCTTGATAGGCGGCGATAATCTCAGCGATTTACAAAACTCTGCCTCCGCAGCCTTGCATAGTTTTTACCAAACTGGCATAGCCGAAAACAGCAATGATACCGACCCCAAAGTAGTGTTGTTTCAAAACCAACCCAACCCTTTCGGCCAATCCACTCAAATTTCTTTTTATTTAAGTAAAGATTTGAATGTTGAATTGTCCTTCACCGACATCTGTGGCAACACAAAAACAACAGTCTATAGCGGCAACCTCAGCAGCGGCATGCATACATTTACCATTGCCGACAAACTTTCGCCCGGAATTTATATTTATAGTCTGTCCTGCGAGCAGGGATGTTATAAAAAGAAAATGTGTGTTGTAAAATAAAACCCAACCAAAACCGTTATCAAATAAACCTAAACCATGAAATCGAAAAAACTGAAAACCTTGTTACTTCTCCTCATCCTTATGATATCTGTTGTAATTACCTCCTGCCAAAGCAGCCGCGGCTGCAGTGGAATGAAATATCATAACAGTGATGTGAAGAGGGGGTTGGCGCATTAGATTTGCAGGACACCACTGAGACACTAAGGTCACGGAGGAACACTGAGGGAATTACGGATAAAGGATTTTACCACGGAGACACGGAGATCACTAAGGGGCACTAAGGCAATTACGGATAAAGGATTTTCCCACGGACTTTCCTGCGGCAGGCAGGGACACTAAGGGCACGGAGGAACACGGAGGGAATTAAGGATTTTATACCATTACCCTTTATATATTAGTCCAATAATGTTAATAACTTTTTTTAAAT
>CAYYQJ010000162.1:0-6491 GCA_964473775.1 uncultured Bacteroidales bacterium
AGATAGCTTCAGGTGACTGGAGTTCAGACGTGTGCTCTTCCGATCTTGGGAACAATTTTGTCCAGAGTGGTTTTTTCGTATTTATTATTCAATGCCCTCACCAGTCCTTCTACCACAGGTCCTACGGCTTCTAAATGAGAAGGATTGGGGCATAAGGTCAGATGAACATTGCTGCCATTGGTGGCTGTATAATCCGACGAATGTCCTAGATGGTATTTCACATCGCCTTGAAAATCTTCGTCATCAAAAGGTTTCCCTTCAAACTCTGCAAAAATTTCGTTGTACGATTTGTGCATGATGTTGGCCAACACATTCAGCCTGCCGCGATGGGGCATGCCAATCACAAATTCTTTGTAGTTCAGCTCGGCGCCTTTATTGATTACCGATTTTAAGGCAGGTATCAGTGCCTCGGCACCTTCGAGAGAGAAACTTTTTTGACCCGGGAATTTGGTATGAATAAATTTCTCGAAATTAACTGCCTGTGCAATTTTTTTCAATAACACAATTTTCTCTTCTTTCGAAAACGAAGGGGTATTTTTGCACCCTTCCATTTTTGCCTTCAGCCAGTTTACAATTTCGGGTTTGCGGATGTACATATATTCCACTCCGAAGGATTGACAATAGGTTTGCTGCAAAGAGGCAATTATTTCGGAAAGTGTAGCCTTGCCTATGCCAATTTCGTTGCCTGCAAAAAAACTCTGTTGCAGATGCGACGGGTTCAGGTTGAAGTTTTCGATATCAAGTGTGGGCGTATAATTACGGCGGGTGCGTACAGGATTGGTTTTTGTAAAGTAATGACCACGTTCGCGGTACGCATTGATTAAGTTAATCACATTAAACTCGGCCGACATGGCCATTGCCGACAATCCGTCGGTTTCGGGAATCTTTTTTGTAGAGGTTTGCGACAATTCAAAACCCTTAAAAAAGTATTGCCAACTGGCATCCAGTTGGTCGGAATTCGATTTATATTGATTGTATAAATCCTCTATAAGATTTAAATCAAAATTGTTCAGATCAGAAAGCCTATCCATTCATTGTTTTTTTAATTAAATGCAAAATTACGATTTTCCTCAATTTCAGAGCACAAAAAAACCCTTTCTGATACAGAAAGGGTTTCTTTTAATTAATGGGTTTGATTATTCCGGGTGAATTGCTTCTACCGGACATACATCTGCACATGCACCGCAATCGGTACATACGTCAGCGTCGATAACATAAATGTCGCCTTCAGCAATTGCTTCTACTGGGCATTCGTCGATACATGTTCCACATGCTGTGCAATCGTCAGTAATTTTATAAGCCATAATGATTTTTATTTTTTGGTTAATATTTTTTTGCAAATATAAAGGGATTAATCCGAATAGAAAGAAAATAAAGAAAAAATAATTTTTAGGTACACTTTGTGCTAATTTTTACTTACTTAGAGAGCCTTACACCACATCATTTTAGTGTGATTAGAAGGCAGTATTGACTTAAATCAGGCTTAAAAAGGGCTCATCAGGGCATCTGTAATTGAAAATAAATAGCCGCCTGAGGTTTTCATCAGCGTTTATTCAAAGTTTAAAAATATAGAAAAAGGCGGTTTAGGCCTTCTGATTTTCGTTTATAGCATGTTGCAGGCATGCCTAAAAAAATATTTTATTTTTTTGGTTCAACTAATCAAAAATGTTTATACCTTTACATTCTAATTCTAAAAATAACTATTATGGCAACAGAAAAGAAAGACATTAAGCCGAAAGACGAAAAACCGTCTCCTGAACCGGTAAAAAAAGGGTGTGGCTGTGGATGCGGTAGTAAAAAATAAATTTAATTGTTAAACAAACTTTAAAAAAAAGCCGGAGGATTTTTCCTTCGGCTTTCTTTTTTGGGTTAAGTCAATTTAGTTGATAAAATTGATTAAGTTGATTGATTATTTGGTGTTTGGGATTTGTTATAAGGATTGCAAATTGCTATTTATTTAGAAAAAACCTCCAGCCAATTTAGATTGAAAACATTTCGACTTAGCTTGAAAACTTCCCGACTTGGCTTGGAAACTCTCCGACTGAAGTCGGAAACATTCCAACTTAGCTTGGAAACATTTCGACTTAGCTTGGGAACATTTCGACTTGGCTTGGAAACATTTCGACTTAGCTTGAAAACATTTCGACTTAGCTTGGAAACATTTCGACATAGCTTGGAATCTTTCCAATCCAGATTGAAATTCGCTCAAGCTGATTTATAAATTGAAAACTCAAGAAACCAGCTATAATTATTAAGAAAATGGTTGAGGTTTTTTTCATTGAAAGTAAAATGTGTTTGAAAAAAATGTAAATTTGTGGTGATGTAAAAGTGGACGTCTAAATAATTTCAAACCAAAGGAAAATATTAACAACTCTTTTCTGAAAACATAAAATTTAATTTCAACATCATGAAAAGGACATTTTTTTCAATAATTTTAGCATGGGCATTTATTAATTGCCATGCACAGAGGGTGGATAATTTCACCATCTCGAACGAAAAAAACAATTTCGTTTACAAAGGATTAGACAGTCCGTTAAAAGCATTTGCCGATGAATGTCCCTGCGAATCTTTGATTCTCACTTCCGACAACGGAAACATTTCTTCTTATGGCAATTGTTATTTTTCGTGGATACCCGCCAAAACAGGCTCTGCATTTTTATCATTAAAAAGAATCGCAAAAAAAGACACCATTTTGATAGGCAAGCAACAATTTTTTGTAAAGGGAATACCCGAACCCGTACTCTACTTACTTAACAAAGATTGCGGAGCATTAAATAAATCGCTGTTAAGCCTACCACAAGCATTAATTCCTTCTTACAGAGAATTGGATATCGACATTAATGTGCCGGTGAAGAGTTATAAGTTGATTGTATTGCGCGACACTTCGGTCATGTTTATTCAAAATATAAAAGGAAACTCTCTGAGTAAAGAATTCAACAACTGTGCAAAAACACTGAAATCGGGTGATGTTTTGATTTTTTCGCAAGTAACCATAAAATTGCCCGATGGTAGTTTGCAGATATTGCGTCCTTCTGAATTTACCATAGAATAATTGATGCAAAATTTGACTTTGAAAAGACAGTTTGTGATATCCGAAACAATAAGTATTATCATCAAAACCTACTATTTTCTCTTATTCTTTACAAAAAAGGGATGGGACTAGATGTTTTTCTGAAAATATTTTAAAGAAATCAACAAAAACTATTGCATTGTGCCTGCAAAATGACTATATTTGCACTGCCTATTTTATCAATGCCATCATGTTTCACTTTAAAACATCTCCTGACATTGATGCAAGAGAATGAGGACCAGTTGTATGACCTAATTTGAGAGAGGTCCCTTTTCTTGTGATTATTGATAAATTAAATCTTCGGATAACATAATATTGGTCTTAATCATTTCAAAAAACAAATTCACATGAAAAAAATCGTTTACGCATTGGCTATTTTAATGGTTTTCTGCCTCAATAGCGCATTTGCTCAAATTCAGTTCAACAATCCTTCATTCGAAGGCACACCACAAGCACATATAACGCCTCCGGGATGGGATATTTGTATGCCCGGTGTTACACCAGATACTCAGCCTGGTTTTTGGGGAGTAGCTTTACCGCCATCGAATGGTAGTTCATATCTAGGTTTGGTTTATCAAAGTAGCACAGGATGGCAGGAAGGTGTAGGTCAAAGTTTAATGGCACCTTTGGCGGCAGGAACACCTTATTGTTTTTCTATTGATTTGGCAACCATGGCTTCTGCAGACCCAACTACCGGTATCATTTTGCCTCCCTGGTGTGTACAATTGCAACTGTGGGGAGGTATGTCGGGTGTGAATTCTGGTTGTGATAAATCCGAGTTATTATGGACATCCCCATTCGTCACTAATTTTAACTGGCAAACTTATGGCGTATCATTTGTCCCCAGTTCCAATTGGGACCATCTTATTTTTATGATTTATACACCTGCACCAGCTTGTACGGATGGACAATACCTCCTTGTAGATAATATTTCAACCATCCCCACATCGGTATTTGCCAATCATAATATTACCGTATGTGGAAATCCTGCTACTATTTCGGCTGCAGGAGGTTTTACACAATATCAATGGTCAAATGGTTCTACTACACAATCTACCAGTGTAAGCTCTTCGGGAATGTATTATGTTACGGCCACTTTAAATAGTCTGGTAATGGTTGATTCCATCAATGTCTCGCTTTCACAACCCTATTTAAATCTGAATCTTGGAAATGATACCACCATTTGTGGAAATGCGAATTTGACTCTAAATGCCGGCAACTTATTTTCCGGTTATTTGTGGAATACCGGGGCCACCACTCATTCCATCAATGTGAACCAAACAGGGACTTATTCCATTCAAACAACGGATACCGGTCATTGCGTTTATAACGATCATGTGAATATTATAATCAACCCTTCACAATCATTACATTTAGGAAATGATACTACACTTTGCCATTATGCCCCGTTTTATCTTAATGCAGGAATTGCCTTTGATACCTACCAATGGTCAACAGGTGCAACTACTCAAAGTATTTTGGCGAATACCACCGGAACCTATTATGTTACTGCAACAAATATTCAATGTGCCACCACTGTTTATGATACCATTACTGTTATTTTATATCCTATCCCGGTTGCAAATGCTGGTCCGGATGATACCATTTGTTCAGGAAGCGGTGTTGTATTACATGCCACAGGAGGTAATACGTATTTGTGGAGCCCTGTATCCTATTTATCAAGCTCCACTATTGCAACCCCTACAGCTTCTCCGGCTTTTACAACAAGCTATACGGTTACAATGGCCAATGCAAATGGATGCACAGCCAGTGACAACGTGACAATTGATGTAGTTAATGTGTACATCTCGCCAACCAATGCCTCCTGTGGAATGAACAATGGGTCGGCAACTGCCAATGTAACAGGAGGCAGTGGCAACAATACCTTTATTTGGAACACAACTCCAGCGCAAAACACCCAAACCATATCCAATCTGATACCAGGTAGTTATACAGTTACGGTAACCGATCCGGTATTGGGATGTACTATTGTGAAGACTGTAGCTATAACAAATATTGCAGCTCCTACCTTACAGGTTTCGAATATAATCAATGCCTATTGTGGTATGAATAGCGGAGCTATGACCATTTCAGTTTATGGAGGGACCCCGCCTTATACCTATTTGTGGAATTCAAATCCGCCTCAAACCAGCAATCATTTAACAAATGTTGCAGCTGGTTACTATTGCTTGACGGTTACAGATTCTCCCGGATGTGTTTCCACCGTATGCGACTCTGTAATTGTGGATGCTTATGCTGCTCCTGAAATATGTATGGTTACTGTGGATACAGCCACCAATCATAATATGATAGTTTGGGAAAAACCTGCTTCTACAGGTATTAATGTTTCTATGATTTTCAGAGAAACCAATATTGCAGGGGTTTATAATATGATTGGTACACAAAATTTCAGCAATTACAGTACTTTTATTGATGTCAATTCAAATCCCTTGCAACAACCTTATCGCTATAAACTGGCAATTAACGACAATTGTGGATTTACATCACTGCAAAGTGATTATCACCAAACACTTCATCTAAATGTTGGTGCCGGAATGGGTGGTGCATGGAATCTAAACTGGAATAATTATATTGGCTTTACTTATTCTACCCTAAATATTTACCGCGGTAGCAGCTACGGTAATATGGCCTTGATAAACTCGGTATCAAGCAATGTGAATTCTTATACAGATTTAACACCGCCATCGGGTAACTTATTATATATGGTAGAAGTGGTAAAACCTGTACCATGTAATCCAACGGCAAAAACCGGAGATACTTACAGATCTACCATTTCAAATATTGCCAATACTGCAAATATAGGAATTGACGAATCGAACGCTAACGGAGCCGTAATGGTTTATCCGAATCCTGGTTCTGGACTATTAACCATATCGATAAACAATCCTGTTTTTGGAGATGCCAATGTTGAAATTCTGAATTCTCTGGGACAAGTAATTTATAAAAATACCCAAACCTTGCCTACGCAAAGAGTTGATATCAGCAGCTTTGCTCAGGGGGTGTATTTTATAAGAATCAGTGGTAATGATAAGTTTGCAAATATTAAGTTTGTGAAGGAATAGGAGTAGGAAGGGCCTAAAGTTTGGAGTTTGGAGTTGTAGGGGCGAATTGCATTCGCCCAAAACTTGCTTTCCATATATGATTTTGAATGCTGAATTTATTATCTTTCAATGGAAACCAGATTTTGAAATAAATCGCTAATAGTATTTATTTAGGTATTCTTCTGTTATTTTCTAATGTCTGGATGCCATGTTAGGATGTCCGTCTGCAACGAATAGATGCCCAACTGGTAATACTTTTGGACTAAAGTCCCTTAAAATTGTATGTATTAATAACCCCAGCCTTAAGGCCAATGTCGTTTAGTTAAGAAAAACCATTGAGTTACGAACGGTAAAAATAC